>JASHYD010000613.1 GCA_030043175.1 Xanthobacteraceae bacterium
TCCGCCGCGGCGTGATCGATGATGCCGCGGCCGGCGATGACGAGGGCGGTTGCAGTTTTGATCGGCGCAGCCGTTTCGCCGTCTCCCGTTTTAGGAGTCAGCTGTTCATGCTTGAAATCCAGCAACTCCCTGACCTCAGCAATGTACTCCGGCAGAACGGCCTTGAGGTCCTCCAACTGTCCTTTGCCGAGCACCCCACGTTGGCGATCAGCGGACGCCATCTGCAAACACGCAATAACACTTTCGTCGAGGTATTTTACATATCCGTTCTGCTGCAATGAGCGCTCCGCGTCCTCAGCCGCCTCCGTGGTATCTCCGGCCAACAGCTGACGATAAAGTGTTTGGTGCGGACCAAGCACTGGTTCATTTCCAAGCAGAATGTGCAGGAATTCCAGGTGAGGAACGTGTTGCCCAACCACAACTATCATTAAAGTCAAGGGCACCGCCAGTACGAGGCCGATCGGGCCCCACAATAGGGTCCAAAATGCTGCTCCGAATACCACCGCAATCGGGGAAAGGCGCGTCCGGGATCCAAACAGAAGGGGCTCGACGAATTGCCCGACAACGATGTCTCCCCCAATAAACACTGCGCCAGTTTCTAGGAGCATCCACCATCCTGGGTCGACCATGGCTGCGAGTGCCACGGGAAATATCCCGGCCAGCGCCGAGCCCACATAGGGAACGAATCGCATCAGCGCGGCCACGACTCCCCACAACCCCGGACTCGGAATGCCGATCAGCCATAATGCAATAGCGATGAACATACCAAATGCCACATTCAGACCGGTCTGAAGCAGCAGAAAATCGGCCAGGTCGCAACCGGCCTCATTCAATGCTTGAGTCGAACGGCCGATCTCACCGACTCCCATCAATCGCAGAGCTCGATCGCGCAATTCGCCATATTGGAGCAGCATGAATATTGTCATGACGAGTGACAACCCAGCTGTGGCGAGAGACGGAAGCGCGGAGCGAGTGTATTCCAAGAAAACTGATAACGGCCGATCTGATGCCACTTCGATCTTGAGCGGTTTGTTCTCCGTTTCCGGATCGTGAACTTCTTGTTCGACGTTCCGCAAAGTCTCTATGGTTCTCTGCCATATCCCGGTCCCTCCGAGCAACGCATGCACGTGCCGCGCCTTTTGTCGTAGGTTCGTCTCGTGCTGCGGTGCGTCCTCCAGCAGCTGGGCAACTTGGTGGCCGGCAAAACCAGCGCCCCCCAGCACAGCCGCGATCAGCGCGGTTACCACGAACGTCACTGCGAGCCCTTGGGGGACGCCCCAGTTGGTCAGGCGGCGCACGACAGGAAAGAGAATGAAACTAAGAATTCCTGCCAGTGCCAGCGGGATGAGTAAATCGCGTCCGACATACAGCCCGCAGATTACGATGGCTATGATGATGAGGCTTGCAGCCGCATTCACGATCGGGCTTGACCCGGTGCCAGGCCACATGATCATGTCTCCTGTAATTCAGTCATCAATTTTCGTGCAGAAAGAGCTCTATTCACCACACGAAAGCGCACCGAGAAGGGGGCGTGATTGAATGCGATCGCGGTCCAATGCTCATTGCTGGCAGAGTTGCTGTGAGTTTGGGTGGCGCTAACACAAGCTATTGTACTCGTCTGATCTGTTGTATTCCGGCTGGTACAACTGCTTCTGCTTGCTTGCTGCCATGGCGGTTGGCCTAGATTTTGTTGATTTCCGCTTTGAGCAAGAACAGTCGAGAGCCTAGACTGGCCGCACGAGCACGGATCAGATGCGATACGGCCATACCTTCGGTTCAGCCTTCCATATCGCATTCAGCGTAGATTGTATTTCACCGACGACGCCTGATGCAGTGACCATCAACGTGATGACTCCGATGATTGTGGCCGCGGCCCCATGAGGTCGCTGAGCCGCGCCACAATGGCATTTCCGGCGGCATCCTGACCGAAGACGAGCCCCGCAATGGCAATCACGATTAGCAGGACCGGTGCAATCGACGTGACCGTGTAGAACGCGATCGTAGCCCCCGGCGCAAGGTTTCATCATCAATAAACGAAAGAACCGCCACCTAAGAAGCTTCCAAATTTCACAGAGCACTCTCACGTTTTTACCTTGAGTCAACCGAATGCCGCGGAACGGCTGGAGGGTTATTCGCGCATCGGCTTTGCAACACGCCCTAAATTCGGCCTATAAGCACGAGGATCACAAGGAGGAGCACGATCAAGCCAAGGCCGCTGGAGGGATAGTAGCCCCAGCCTGTGCTGTACGGCCAAGTGGGCAAGGCTCCCAACAGGAGCAAGATCAGGATAATCAGCAACACCGTACCGAGCGACATATCACCTCCGTCGGAAGGAGTTATTGAGCTTCAAAAACCTTGACGTTTGTGCCGGCGCCTTAGAAACCAACCCACAAACATTGCCCCGCCCAGAGCGCAAACAATTGCGGCGGTCACTGGCAGACAGCGCGAACCAGCGCTTTAATTCTCTCATTGGCAACGCCTGCTGCCGAGCTTCGCAAATGCGCGAAAGTTCCTACCAATGCGGATTTCCCATAGTCTGCAGCTTTATCGTTTCGGGCGGGAATATCGATCCCGAATAGCGTGAGAATTCTAAATAACATCAGCTGCGCCGCCCCATCATGCCGATCAGAATCCCGAGAACAGCCGCCCCCGCGAGAGCACCAAGTGGGTTGCGGCGCGCAATATTCTCCAATTCGGTGGCGAAGGTCTTGGCTTGGTCGGCGGTGACCGAAGCGACGTTCGCGCCCCTCTCGGCGATGTCCTTCGCCGCAGTGCTAACCTGCCCAGTGAGTTCACGAGCATTTAGCGGTCTCGTGGCTTGCCCGAGACATAAGTTTTGCGACGGTTTCCTTAAGCTCGCTCAAATCGCTCTGCAGCGCTTTGAAAGCATCGCTTCCCGCGTCCGTTGCGTCTGATGCCGCCGCCCCCACTGCTTGCGTTGCCCGGTTTATTGAGCTTGCGACAGAGTCCCGTACGCTATCGGCGGAGCCACCGTCCTTTGATGATCCTTGCGTCTTGATCTGATCCACAAATACCTCCTAAGCCCAGGTGATGTGCGAGCCGATCAATGCGAGCATGCGTGCGACAACCCAATATTCGATCGAGATCGTCGGGCGATTCTAGCCTCGCGTTCAGGGATCGCAGTTGACTGGCAGAAACTCCAGGGCAGCTACGCCTCGGGCTTCCGTGAAAGTAGGTCCTAGCGCTCGTTAATGCGGGCCCACTGTGTCCGGTTCCGGACGTTCACGACGATGTCATCAATACTGGCCGCGCACTCGCACGCAGCAAGCCCAGCCACGTGATGCTTCGATTCGGGCCGGAGCTCAGGGCGGCCCTGGCCCATCGCGACGGCCGTAGAGCTTCGCGTTCTCGCTTCTAGCACATCGATTCCCTGACACTGATCCTATACTCGCGATGCGCGAGGATTCGGTTTTTCGCCATGCCATGTAATGGTCGACCCGCTGGCGGCCCCGATCGAGTCCGTCCGCAGCCGCAGGCTGCGACCTCTGGCGGTCACATCCGCGGGCGCGTGGCCCGCGCTGCCCGACGTGCCGACCTTCGCCTGCCGATTTTGGCCGCATGATCGCACAAAGAGCCGAGAATTGGGGCAGGTGGTGAAGGCCGCTGGCGCGAAGGCGCAGTAATCGATCGGGCACGCATTTCGGTCGCGATCAATGCACCAAGGTGCTTGCCAATCGCTGTTCGTCAAAATTCACAAGCTGTTGCGGACGCGCGGGCAAGTCGCCCATGAGAAATTTGCAAGGTCAACAGGAATTCCTGTCATTTGCAAAGTGCCGGAGGAATCGGACTTGTCAGCGCGAACGATAGGAGAGCGGGAGCGAGAACACACGAGCATCGAAATCTTCAACCGTCGCTGGCCGCTAACCCCAATCACCCCGCCAGCGCGCGCTACATGTTCAACGCCTGCCCGTAGGCGTCGAGCACGGCCTCTCCCATCATCTCCGACAGCGTTGGATGGGGGAAGACCGTATGCATCAGCTCTTCCTCGGTGGTCTCCAGGTTCATCGCCACCACATAGCCTTGGATCAGCTCCGTGACCTCGGCTCCGATCATGTGGGCGCCGATGAGCTGGCCGGTCGCCTTGTCGAAGATCACCTTCACCAGCCCTTGGTCCTCGCCAAGCGCAATCGCCTTGCCGTTGCCGAGGAACGGGAAGCGGCCGACGCGGATGTCGAGCTTGTTCTCTTTGGCGGCGGCTTCGGTGAGGCCGACCGATGCAATTTGCGGCGCGCAATAGGTGCAGCCGGGAATCTTCAGCTTGTCCAGGGGGTGTGGCTTGAGGCCCTTGATCGCCTCGACGCAGACGACGCCTTCATGCTCGGCTTTGTGGGCCAGCATCGGCGGACCCGCGACGTCGCCAATCGCATAAATACCGGGAGCATTGGTGCGGCCATAGCCGTCAACCACAATGGTGCCGCGGTCGATCTTGACGCCAATCCTTTCGAGACCGAGGTTTTCCACATTGCCGGTGACGCCGACCGCCGAAATCACCCGATCGACGGTGAGGGTTTGCGTGCCGCCCTTGCCATCGTCGATGGTAGCAGTGACGCTGTCGGCTTGTCTGTCGAGGCGCCTCACCGTGGCGGCGGTCAAGATCTTGATGCCCTGCTTCTCGAACGCCTTGCGGGCGAGGCCGGCAATCTCGGCATCCTCCACGGGCAAGATTTGCGGCAGCACCTCGACGACCGTCACGTCCGCGCCGAATGCGCGATAGAACGATGCGAACTCGATGCCGATCGCACCGGAGCCCACCACCAGCAGCGACTTGGGCATGCGCTCCGGAACCATGGCTTCGAAATAAGTCCACACCAGCTTCCCGTCAGGCTCGAGGCCCGGCAGCACCCTCGGGCGCGCTCCGGTGGCGATGATGATGTGCTTTGCCTCATAAGCGCCCGGCCCCAGCGCCCCTTTGGGAGCTTCGGATTTCGCGGGCGTGACCGTGATTTTGCCAGGCGCGTCGATGACAGCTTCGCCCCAGATCACCGGCACTTTGTTCTTCCTCATCAGGAAGCCAACGCCGTCATTGAGGCGTTTCGAAACACCGCGCGAGCGTTTGACAACGCTGCCGGCGTCATAGGACACCTTCTCGGCCGCGAGCCCGTAATCTTTGGCGCGTTGCATATAGTGGAAGATTTCCGCCGAGCGAAGGAGCGCCTTGGTCGGGATGCAGCCCCAGTTCAGACAGACCCCGCCCAGATAGGCGCGCTCGATAATCGCAGTCTTGAAGCCCAGCTGCGCCGCCCGGATCGCCGTCACGTAGCCGCCGGGCCCCGAGCCGATGATGACGATGTCGAAGGATTCCGCCACTCTGATCTCCGTTAACTTGGCCCGCGGTGGAATGCCGTCACCACCCCCTGCGGCGACTGGCACGTTTCCTGGCAAGACCGCTCATGGCAATCGCTGCCCGACGGCAATTTAGTATCCACGCTCGGTGCTTACCAGATCGCTCAAGCGTGATCATGGCTTGGCGGATAAGCGCGTCCGTAGACGCAGATGCCGCCGTCTTTATCTTCGGGTTCCGTCGGCCTTCTTGCTGCTCGACACCTCAACACGCTTCTTGATTTCGCCAATTCGGTTCGAACGCCTAGACGGCGGCGATGGTCCGAGCCGATAACGAGCTGATAGGTCGGCGAGCCTTCGATTGCATTGAGCTCTTGCGAATCGACGGTTCCGGAAAGCGATGCGAGATCACCGGCCAGCGCTGCAATGTCTGTTTGAATGGTCGGCAGCTCGGTTGACCCTCCACCACTCGTGCGCATCGAGCACAACATAAGATGTAGGACACCGGAGGAGCTTATACCAGCATCGCGGTCGGGCTCTCGACATAAACCTTGAATGCACCGATCAGCTCCGCCCCGAGGGCGCCGTCGACGGCGCGGTGGTCCGTCGACAGCGTCACTCTCATCTGCGTGGCCACAGCGAGTTTGCCGTCGCGAACTACGGCGCGTTCAAGGCCGGCGCCGACCGCGAGAATGGTGGCGTGGGGCGGGTTGATCACCGCGGCGAATTCTTCGACACCGTACATGCCGAGATTCGAGACCGCCGACGAGCCGCCCTGGTATTCCTCGGGTTTGAGCCTACGCGTGCGGGCGCGCGCGGCGTAGTCCTTCATCTCGGCGGAGATCGTCATCAGCGATTTAGTTTCGGCCTTGCGGACCACAGGCGTTATCAGACCGCCTGGGATCGCGACAGCGACGCCGATATCGGCGTGCTTATGCTTGAGCATGCCGGTTTCGGTCCAGGTGACGTTGGCCTCCGGAACCTTGATGAGCGCCAGCGCCAACGCCTTGATTACGAAGTCGTTGACGGAAAGCTTCCACACCGGCTTGCCGTCCGGGCCCTTCGGCGCCGTCACGTTGATGTCCTCGCGTGCCGATAGGAGCTTGTCGAGTGTACATGAGATGGTGAGATAGAAATGCGGGATGGTCTGCTTCGCCAGCACGAGACGCTGGGCGATGATCTTGCGTATGTTGTCGTGGGGAACGACGTCATAGGAGCCGGGTTCGAACAGCGCTCGGATCTTATCATCTGAAGGCACCTGCGCCGGTGCAATGACAGGGGCCGCGGCCGGAGCGGACGCGCGCAATGGTGCGCCGCCCGCTTTCGCAACTTCCACGTCATGCGCGATGATGCGTCCGCGCGGCCCACTGCCAGTGATGCGAGCGATGTCGAGGCCCGCCAACTTGGCAAGACGGCGGGCGAGCGGTGAGGCGAAGATGCGGCCCTGACCGTTAGCAGCAGGGGCCGGCGCGACCTGTGATCTCGGCACGACCTCCTGCCTCCCCTCTCCCGGCTTCGGGGGAGGGGAGGCAGGAGGCGGAGGAGCCGGCTGCGGCGGCGCCGCAGCCTGCTTGGCCGCCGACGCTGGCGGGCCACTGGGCTTTGCCGCCGAATCTTTAGCCGCGGCCGCTTTCACATCCTCTCCCTCCGCCGCCAGCACCGCGATGGGTGCGTTGACGGCGATGTCCGCGGTGCCTTCGGGCACGAGAATTTTCGCCAGCACGCCTTCGTCGACAGCCTCATACTCCATGGTGGCCTTGTCGGTCTCGATCTCGGCGAGAATGTCGCCTGCCCTGACCTGGTCGCCCTCCTTCTTGAGCCACTTGGCGAGGTTTCCTTTCTCCATGGTGGGAGAAAGCGCGGGCATCAGAATGTTGATCGGCATCGATGCGCCTTTTTAGGTTCTGACAATCGAGCTGGGGCGTGGGTGCGAATGTGCCCCTATCCGGAGCGGCAGGCATCACCGGTAACAGACCGCCTTGGCGGTCGCGACGACCTCGGCGACCGAAGGCAGCGCCAGCTTTTCGAGATTGGCTGCATACGGCATCGGAACATCCTTGCCCGACACGCGGGCCACTGGGGCGTCAAGATAGTCGAAGGCCTGTTCCATCACCCGCGCGGAAACCTCGGCCGCGACACCCGACTGCTGCCATCCCTCCTCCACCACCACGCAGCGCCCGGTCTTTTCGACCGACCGGATGATGGTCTCAGTATCCATCGGCCGCAGCGTGCGCAGATCGATGATTTCGGCGCTGATGTTCTCGGTTTCGAGTTCCTCGGCGGCCTTGAGGGCGTAAGTCATGCCCATCGACCATGCCACGATGGTGACGTGCGCACCTGCCCGTGCGATCCGCGCTCTGCCGATCGGCACCAGATAGTCCTCGTGCTTCGGCACCGGGAAGGAGTGGCCGTAGAGAATCTCGTTTTCGAGGAACAGCACGGGATTGGGATAGCGCACGGCGGATTTCAGCAATCCCTTGGCGTCGGCTGCCGTGAAAGGCGCAATCACCGTGAGGCCCGGCATGTGCGAATACCAGGCGGAAAAATCCTGGCTGTGCTGGGCGGCGACGCGCGCCGCCGGCCCGTTGGGGCCGCGGAACACGATCGAGCAGGCCACTTGGCCGCCCGACATGTAGAGCGTCTTGGCGGCCGAGTTGATGATCTGGTCCATCGCCTGCATGGCGAAATTAAAGGTCATGAATTCGACGATTGGCTTGAGGCCCGCCATTGCGGTTCCGACGCCGAGCCCGGCAAATCCGTGCTCGGTAATCGGTGTGTCAATCACCCGCGATGGCCCGAACTCCTGCAGCAGGCCCTGCGTGACCTTATAGGCGCCCTGATACTCGGCGACTTCTTCGCCGATAACGAACACGTCGGGATCGCGGCGCATCTCCTCCGCCATGGCGTCCCGTAACGCTTCGCGCACTGTCATGGTGACCATTTCAGCGTCCGCCGGCAGGTCTGTTTCGATCGCCGCCACCGGCTGCCGTGGCGCCGCAAAGGCCTCGGCGACCTTGGCCAAGGTTGCTGCTACCCCCACCTTACCGTCCTCCGACAGCGGGTACATTGAGGGGACTGCTGGCGGGAGAGTGTGGGGTTGGGGCGCCTCCGCTTTCGGCGAGAGGGAAGCGGCGGGCGGTCCATTCAGCGCTTTCGTGTCTTCGCCATCGGACAGGATCACGGCGATCGGCGTATTGACGGCGACGTCGGCGGTGCCCTCGGGAACGAGGATCTGCCCTAACGTCCCTTCGTCCGTCGCCTCCACTTCCATCGTCGCCTTGTCGGTCTCGATCTCGGCGATGATGTCGCCCGATCTGATGCGATCGCCTACCCCTTTCACCCATTTGGCAAGGTTGCCCTTCTCCATCGTGGGGGACAGTGCAGGCATCAACACCTGGATCGGCATGGCTGTTCTCGGGATCGCTAGAGCGGATTCCGGTCATGTTTAGCCGGAGTCATGGCGGGCTTGTCGGCGCCGTCCACGTCTGCCCGCTCCCTTCCCCCGCACGCGGGAGAGGGTAGGGAGGGGGCAAACAAAGACGTCGATACCCCCAAGGCCGGGTCCCGGCCGGGTGACGCGGCGGGACGTCGTGCGGGATAACGGCGGGGAGGTGATTTGATCTCATCGGGACAGTTCAGACTCTGCGCCTCAGCGCACCACATTGGTCCACAGCTCGGCCGGATCGGGCTCTGGCTCATGGGCGGCGAATTCGGCCGCCTCGTTGATGATCTTGCGCACTTCCGCGTCGGTTCGCTTGAGCTCGTCCTCGCTCGCCCGATTCGTCGCGAGCAAACGGGCACGCACTTGCTCGATCGGATCGTGTTCGGTGCGGACCTTTTCGACCTCCTCGCGGGTGCGGTATTTTGCCGGGTCCGACATGGAATGACCCCGGTAGCGGTAGGTCATCATCTCCAAAATGATGGGACCGTTGCCGTCGCGGCACCATTTCACGGCCCGTTCACCGGCTGCCTTGACGGCACGCACGTCCATACCGTCGACCTGCTCGCCGGGTATGTTGAAGGAAAGGCCGCGCCTGGAAAAATCAGCCTGGGCGGAAGCGCGGGTCACGGCAGTGCCCATGGCATAGCGGTTGTTCTCGATGATGTAGACGACCGGAAGTTTCCACAGCTCCGCCATGTTGAAGCTTTCATACACCTGGCCCTGGTTCGCGGCGCCATCGCCGAAATAGGTCAGGCATACGTGGTCGTTCTGGCGGTAGCGATTGGCAAAGGCGATGCCCGTGCCAAGCGACACCTGCGCCGCAACAATGCCGTGGCCGCCATAGAAATTTTTCTCGATGCTGAACATGTGCATCGAGCCGCCTTTCCCCTTGGAATAACCGCTGCGCCGGCCTGTCAGTTCAGCCATGACGCCCTTGGGGTCCATGCCGCAGGCAAGCATATGACCATGATCGCGGTATCCGGTGATGACCTGATCCCCGGGTGTGAGGGCGAGTTGCATGCCCACGACCACCGCTTCCTGGCCGATATAGAGGTGGCAGAAGCCGCCGATCAGTCCCATGCCGTACATCTGGCCCGCCCTCTCCTCGAAACGGCGGATCATCAACATGTCGCGATAGACTTGAAGCTCGGCTTCCTTGCCGAGATCGGGAGGCATTTCCGCTGCGCCATTGCCTGACGGGCCGGCGGCGCTCGTCTGGGATCTCGTGGTGGGGACAGACTTAGCCTTGGCGAGCACCATTAAAATCCTCGGGCAGGAGCATTGTTACTACCTCCCATAGCGTAAAATGCAGGCGCGCGAAAGCACCGTCCCAC
>JASHYD010000614.1 GCA_030043175.1 Xanthobacteraceae bacterium
GAGGCAACGCCATAGGGAGCGATAACCGCCCAGGCGGCGGGCGCCAAGATGACCAGTGGGTGAATCAGCAACGTGAGCGAGACGAGAACAATCTCTGGCTTCTCGATCTTCTTGCCAAGGAATTCCGGCGTTCGCCCAACCATCAGGCCGGCAATGAACACGCCGATGATGCCGTAGACGAGGGCGGCCAGGAATCCGACGCCCTTTCCACCAAACACGCATTGCAGCATCATGCCGACAAAGGTCCCCATGCCGCCGAGCGGCGTGAAGCTGTCGTGCATCGAGTTCACGCTGCCTGTCGTAAAGCTAGTGGTGACAAGGCCGAACAGTCCACTCTGGACGACGCCGAACCGGACTTCCTTGCCCTCCATATTGCCGCCGGGCTGAGTCGCGCTTGCCGCCACATCGATGCCCGCCTTCGCCAGCATTGGCGTGCCGGCCTGTTCCGGGACGACGACGACTGGCAGGAAAAAGATCAGCAGCACTGCCATGACGCCGTACAGAACCCAGCCTTGGCGGCGGTTGCCGATCATCCAACCGAAGCAAAGCACGATCGAGCTCGGCAGCACGATCATCAGCAGCGTCTGCACCAAATTGGTGATAGGGGTCGGATTCTCAAAAGGATGCGAGGCGTTGGCATTGAAGAAGCCGCCCCCATTAGTCCCGAGATGTTTGATGGTTTCGAGCGAAGCAACTGGCCCTAGCGCGATCGTCTGGTCTGCTCCCTGCATCGTATGCGCGGTTGCGC
Organism: Xanthobacteraceae bacterium; assembly: GCA_030043175.1. The sequence goes on from JASHYD010000614.1 coordinate 749, forward strand.
TTGCGACAAGGGTCTGCGGTTCGCCTTGCTGGATCAGCAGCAACGCGAGCACGAATGAAGCCGGCATCAGCACGCGCGTGGTGAAGCGGATCAGGTCCCGATAGAAATTCCCCAGATTGGCGCCTCCGTCCTTCACCGTGAAGGCTCGGATGAACGCCATCGCGACAACAAAGCCGGTCGTCGCGGAGGTGAACATCGGGAACGTGATGGCCGCCATCTGGCTGAAGTTCGAGAGTGTGGTTTCACCGCCGTAGCCCTGCCAGTCGGTATTGGTGATAAAGCTTACGGCCGTATTGAACGCGAGCAGGGGCTCCATTCCGGCGAACTGCTGGGAATTCAGCGGCAGATGATCCTGAAACACCAGCACCAGAAAAATGATCAGGCCCATGATCAGATTCGTCGCCAGCATGTGCAGCGTATAAGCTTTCCAGTTCATCGCCTCGCTGCAGACACGCCGTCCGATCAGCAGGTAAATGAAATTGTCTAGCGGATCCAACATACCGTCCAGCAGGGTCTTCCGGTCGGTGACGACGCGAGCCAGATAGCCCCCTACCGGGATGCTGATCAGGAGGCCCAACAGGAACGTCAATCCGATTTGCAGCCAACCTTGCAGTGTCATGGCATTCCTCGGTGACGCTCAGAACCGTTCGGGGTGGATCACTGCGTAGAAGAGATAGATGACGAGAGCGACAACGATCGCCAATAGCACGTACAGGGCCATGCTCAGCTCCTTGCGGATGCCGCCGATCGCGTGGTCTATGACGTCGACTCGGGTGCGATCACGCCCTCAGAAAAAAATACCAATCCGGCAAACAGGCCGAAGATTCCAAGCATGAGAAGAAGCATCAGGATGATCATGCCGCGCCTCCGTTTTTTTTAAAAATACGGGCAATTGAGCCTTGAGTATTGATATGCCTCAACACAGGTCTGTTCAATTTGGGAGGCGCCTAGTTTAGCGCCGCGTAAGTAGCATCGTGGGACACGCGATCGTTCCTGGGTTAGCGATTGGTCAGGCGACCCTGTCGCCATAGTTGCTCCAACGAAGCAATCGCAACGATGCTGGTGCTGTTGATCCCTTTGGAGCATGCCATGCCTCCGCTTCGAACGGCGTTGGGGCAAACGTACGGCTGCTACTTGCCTCAAGCTGCCAACGCCCCGATATGAGCGCTCAGCCCGCGACCGCCCGATACCCCCTCTGCCTAGGTCCAGGCGCTGGCGACAATGTATTCTGGGTGCTCATCTCGCATTTGCGCGATGACGACCACCAACTCCGTCTTCGTCTGCTCGGTGCGAGCCAGTAACATGGATTAAAGGTCATATAAAAACGAGAGGGAACGACACGTCGCAATATAAAGAGGTCATAAAGGTCATAAACTCTGCGAATCTCTCGAAGCGAGTTAATTAGATCGCTTATCAGAGGCGACGCACACCTGAGCGGTTCAATTCGGCGAACGCTCTAGGAATTGCAAGCTGGTTGGTGCGAAGATTCAGGCCGCCATATCGAGCTGGCCGATGAGTGCCCGCTCTTTTGGCAGCTCCAGTGCGGAGTACCGGCGATACTGCGTTGTCTGCTGTGAAGCGAGTTTGTCAATCCGTAGTGCGCATTTGCTTATACTGCTCGCTTGGAGGCCCTTGTTACCTGGCAGGGTCCCTTGCAAGCTACGGACGATGTCGCGAAAGGGCTTATCGGTTGCCAAGTATTGGTGGTAAGCGCGTATGATTTCCGCACGGGGGGGGGGAAATCGGCCTCTCTCAAGTAGATATAAAGATTTCGGTCAGCGCCGCTCGTCGGCTGGCCCGGCCCTACGCCATCAGTGTCATCACAATGTCCCCGCCACGGCAATGGTCAGACGACCTGGCCTGGAGGGCCAGGCGGCGCGCAGCCCGATGGTACTATGGGGGCTACCGCCGGTCGCATCTCGCGACCTGCCGCAACTCCGCTCCGCAGGACGCCCCTGCCTCCTTTCGACGATAACCCGACCCCACACACCCCCCTGATCGCAGCGGCGGGTGTGTTCACCTCGCTCATGGCGGTGTCACCGGCTACGGCACCGGGCGCGCTCATGTTGCTTGTGCTGGTACCGATCGTCGGCCCAGAGCCGGTGACGTCGATCATCGCTATTGCGGCAACGCTCACCAACGTGAGCGGCGCGTTTATTTTGGAAGGATCGGACCCTGCCACGGTCGCGAAGAATCAACATTCACCCCTCCGCAAATCGACATTGCCTCGCATACTGCGTTGCACAGTCGATCTCGGAAATGGGTCATCGAGGGGCGAATTAATCTGGAGCCTCACATTCGAGGATCAATTGCCCGCAGATAGCGACCTGGAGCACCGGGCGAGAGAAGTGAATGGCGGGCACGTGGTCGCCCGACTCCGAAAAATTGCGCGGATGCTGTCAATGTGCTGGCATCCATAGGAATATCAGTGATCAGAAATCCTTTTTTCGCAATGGGGGTGCCTGGGTCGTCTCGTCCGTGCCGATCAAAGCGGCGACTTGCTTGGTGACGCGCTCGCACTCCGCAGCGAGTTGACCGTTACTTGCGCGCTCCAGGTCGCTCTCTCGCTTCTGAAACTGCGCCGCCACGGTATTCCACAGCTTGTCGGTGAGCTCCTGCGAGAACGCCGAATCCTTGCTCTTCAAGAACGCGCGGAGCCCGGCCTTTGCGCGGTCAAACTGCTACAACCGTTCGGTACAGACTTGCAGCGTTAGGTAGTCCGCATAAGCCGGATCGAGTTGTTCCGCGGCCGCGCGCTCGAAGGTGGTCGCCTGATCGCCAAGCTTCACCGTCGTGGTGCCCTGGTTTCCTCTGCGAATGACGGTCACCGCCACGTCCTTCCCGGCAGGCGTCTCGGCAACGATCTGCGACAGCCCGGCCGCATCCTTTATGTCCTTGTCGTCGAAGCGGACGATCAGATCGCCCGGCTCGATGCCGGCGGCCTGGGCCGGTCCATCTGGTTCGGTCTTTCCAACGAATGCACCCGCCATAAGTTGGACGCCGAGATAGCCAGGCTTGGAGGATTCGTCCTGCGGGCTTTGGGCGTCGGCCTGGTATGAAGCAAAGATGATGAGAATAGGCGCAAGAAATAGAGGTTTCAATGTCGGTCTCCGGGGAACGGGACATGCAGGCTCTGCGAGAATCGCTCGACGCGCTGTATCGAACAGACGCACCGTTTACTCACAGTCGGTTCGTCTCGCCTTGCGTTATATCAAGAGGATCAGAGGAGGGCGACTTTTCAGCCGTTACTCGTTGCCCTTGAGACTGAGGATCTAGGGGATGATGTCGCCCAACATCGGGATGCCGGTATGGGGTGCCGTGAGTGCCACCGTCAAGGCGCGGCCGTCATTCCGGGGGTCGCGGCGACGCCTGGCGTGATGTACTCAGAGATAGAGCCTCTTTCAAAGAACGAATGGGTGGCTGAAGGTTGCATCTCATTAATATGCAACTCTGTTGCTGCTGTTGAGCCTGTGGAGTTGTGGGCGGCGATTCCTCGGAAGGCTTCACACCCTGTCCGCTCGCCGCCGTCCATAAATCCACAGGCTGAGCTGCGACGGTTCACGCGTTGACTGCGTTGGACACGAGCTGCTGTGGTCCGGCCTCCCTCAAAGGGATTGGCAAACTCGGTGGAGAGCAAGTGACGGACCAGATCAACGACTTGTTTGCAAGAGCTCTTGGTATCGCTGACCCGTGGTTCGTCAAGGAGGTGGACTTCGACGCCGGCAAGCAGGAGATGACCATTCGCGTTGACTTCGTGCGTGGCGCCCGCTTCGGTCATCCGAGGGCCGCCGGCGAACAGAAGGTTCATGATACCGAGACCAAGCGGCTGCGGCACCTCAACTTCTTTCAGCATCGATGCATTCTTGAAGTACGGTTGCCAAAGGGTGACGCTGCCGGATGACGGGGTGGCGCTGGTGGAACCCGACTGGTTCGGCAAGCTCTCGGGATTCACCTTGCTATTCGAGGCTTTCGTGTTGAATCTCGCGCAGCATATGACCTTTGCCGCTGTCGCACGCGTCGTCGGCGAGAGCTGGCATCGAGTGACAACGGTTTGCAAGCGTTATGTCGATCTCGCCGTTGCCGCAACCGATCTGTCGGAGACCTCCAGCGTCGTCATCGACGAGACGTCCCATCAGCGCGGGCAGAAGTATCTTACGATCGTAGCCGATACCGACGCCCGCAAGGTCGTGCACGTCAACAAGGGCGCCAGCGCCGACAACGTCGCCGGCTTCGTCCAGCATCTGCGTAACCACAACGGGTCGGCGGACAACATCATCACATCATCTCTGTCGCGATCGACATGTCGCCGGCCTTCATCAAGGGCGTCACCGAGCATCTGCCAAAGGCCGCGATCACCTTCGACAAATTCCATGTGATCGCTCATGCGAGCGCCGCCGTGGACAAGATGCGACGCCTCGAGCAGAAGACCGATCCGGCGCTCAAGGGCCTGCGGTGGGCCTTGCTCAAGGACAGGAGCAAGCTGTCCCGCGAACAGGCCTATGACCTCGATCACCTCGTTGCCAGCTTCACCACCAGGCGCACCGCCCGCGCCTGGCTCTATCGCGAACAATTGCGCGACATCCTCTCCCGCAAGCAGTTCTACGTTGTTCCGTCAATGGTGCACCAACGTCATGCGCTCCAAGGTTCGGCCCATGAAGGAGGTCGCCGCGATGATCCGCGGGCAATTCGACGGCATCGTCAACTGGGCCAGGTCACGTCAGACGAGCGGCTATATCGAGACCGTTAGACGAT
>JASHYD010000615.1 GCA_030043175.1 Xanthobacteraceae bacterium
GGTAAAGGCAGACTCGTAGTAAGGCCGTTGATAGCCTGGGACATCGCAGGATCCGCCCGGCGTGGCTTTGGGCTTGTCCTTGCTGCCTGGTGTGCGTCCCATTTCCAGTTCTCCGTCATGATTTGGTTGCCGCCGGCTAGTAAAAGCGGGCAGCCTTCCTCTCTTCGTAGGTCAGCGCCCGCCTGCGCAGCTCAACCTTGTTCAACTCAAGATGAGGCATGAGCTGCTCAACCGTCGGAATATTCGCAAGGAGCTGGCGCGCTGCGTTGGAACTAAGGCCAGCTGCAACGAGCTGCGTCTGCACATCCGCGCACTTGATCCTGATCTGGAAGATTGCTTTTCCTCCATCTCTTTGACCGCCGCCTTGGCTGCGATGCGAAGCTCGGCTCGGCGCTCCGCATAAGCGTTCTCACCACGATCCGACCAGTCGCATTGCACCCTCGGCGCAAACTCCCTGACGATGCCGAGCTTCTCGCATTCGTCAGCTATCTTCGCGTTCGCGAGTGCGGCGGCCTTTTCCACCGCGTCTGTAACGGATCGCCACGCAGGGTGGTTTACCGGATATTTGGCGCTGATCTGACGCTCGAATTCGGCCAGTATCGCCGCTGAGTGGAGCTTGGCTTTCTGAATAGAGATTTTCTCGTTGTTCCGGACAACACGCAGAAGGTCTGCGCGTTCTTCCCTACTTATATGTTCTTCGGTCATGGTCGTTAGCTCTCCTCTTGGTTTCGATCGGCTTTTTTATGTGGTCCGCGAGGCGCTGCAGTTCGTCGTCGGTAAGACTCTCGAGGGGGGCCGAAAGGCCAATCTCAGTCATCGCCTCGTCGAGCGGCGTAGAAACAAGTCCCGCCTTCTCGTGCAGACGCTGGATTGCTTTCGGAATTTTTCCGTCACCTCAATCAGGTTATTGATTACGATTGTGATCTTTTCGACCAGATAAAAGTTTGGCCCGCGCTCGATGGCTTCACCGAGTTCCACGAACTCGTCGAAATCATACGTGCTTACGATCGTGGCAAAGGACCGCTCCTCAACAGAGGTCGGCGAAGGCCGGTACACGATCGTCGCTCGCCAGCGGAATGACGTCTCTGGCAGGTGCGGTGAGGTGGATGGTTGTTGCAGTGACATAGTAGCTCTCCTTTAGCTCATGAGTTTCATTTGCTGGCCTCTCGAAGATGCCCCCGCACGAGTCGATCGACGCCCTTGCGTACGACTTCATACTGCTCGGGCCACAAGAGCCCGCCGGCATCGCGCAGCATCTCGTTGTAGTTTGAATGCTCGTGTCGGATCGCGTTCTCGGCGCGCCAGCCTTTGCCGCTCACCTTTTCTGGTGTGATTCGGAAGTCGAATTCGCGCAGCGCCTGGAAACGCACGCTAGCGTGGATCTCTGCTATGGCAGCAGCGTTGCAAAGGGTCGGCTCGATTCCGAGAAATGCCGCGAGGTCAGCGTCGAGTTCGCCTTCAATGTGCGCGGCGATCAACGCAATATTTTTGATGGCAATCTGGGATATCGAGACATAGTACGTGTCTTCACCCGGACCGCGGAAGATCCACTGCTGTTCGTCTGTCTGCCGAAGTCCGACGTATTCGCCCCAGAAACCTCCGGAGGCTACGCTCTGAAACGGCCCATGCTCTTCATGAACTCCCTTGAACCAAGCGAAGCGCCGGTCATTGGAATAGGTGACGTGGGCGTGATATTTGCCCTTCCAGTATTCGATGATCTGCCACTTCTTGTTCCCATAGTCTGGCACCGAGATCAGCTTTATCTCACCATCTTCGAGGATCAGTTTTTGGCCGCGCCTCCGCAGCTTTGGGCGGGAAGGTTTAATTTTTATTGACATTTAAACGACCTGCGTTTGTGTCACTTAGGTGAGGAAGCTGATTCTCATGCCCCCCTTACTCATCGACGGGCTTTATGGGAATCAAATAGACGTTGAAGTCGTCCAGATCGTCACCCATGCTCGGATCGATTTGCTTCCCTTCGTAGGCGCTTCCAATCTCCGCATCACGAACTCTCAGCCACTGTTGGTGTTCAGCCTCTGTGGCAGGTCGGGCTATGATCTCAGTCTCGCCATCCCACAACACGCCACCGTCTGCGCGAAGGACTCCGACGAAACCATTGAGTCCCAACTGCACATCGCCATTTTCTTCGTTGACCTGGCAATAAGCGTCGTCATCATCTTCGGCGCGAAACGCTAAAACAGCTTCCCCATTAATCTCCGCTACATAGGTTTGCTTACCTTCAGTGTTCACTTCCATTTGGATGTCCCTTGTCATTGGGTTTTCTCCTTGGTCTTGCACTGTCATTATGCTGTCGTCCTTCACTTTGGCGCCGCGAGCCGGCGCTGACTGCCCACCTGCGTATTGAGGCCAATACCGTCGCCGGCCGCTTTGCCACGCGCATAGGCCCTATCCTGCGAGGTGGTGCTGGAAGACCCCCTGCGGGTCTTGATTCCTAACTTCGTGAGCAGTTCGCCATTGGCGAGAGCGTGCGTGTCATAAAGGCCGGCAATTGTCGGCAGAGTGGATGACGTCGAGGGCGACCGCTTCGCATTCTCTGCGGCGATCCGTTGCTCCTGGAGGTCATTCAGCCGCTCGACAAGCCGATCGGCGCAGCCAACTTTAAAGCCGTGGTGGTCGTGGACCCCGCTGATGCCTTCGCACTCTCGCGCCAACCGCTCCACTGTCTCCACGAGATAGAGCGCCATCACCTGGGTGGCCGCAACATTGGCTCGGGTGCCTACGAGGCTATGCAGATCGCTGCGTAACGACCGCGTGTAAAAGTAGCGGCAGAAATTAAGCCGCGCGACGCCACCCCAAATCGATCGTGCCCACGTCTGGCGTGCCTTCTGCCCTTCGTGCCTTTCGTGAATGCGCTCGTCGTCGGTTCCGAGCGTCGACACCTGAGCCATTGACAAATTGTGCTCGGTCATCAGCGCATAAGCGCGTTCCATGGCAGCGGCGGCCTCGGCTTCCGATGGATTGTTGCCGGCGAGCGCCAGCAGTTTTCGGATGCGGTCTGCAAGTTTTTCGGAGGCCGCGTTCATCGTGCGGCCTCCTTCAAATATCTGCGCAGCTTGTGCGGGAGGCTGAGTGAGCAGGGGAGAGAGGCACCCGTGAACGAGATGTGCCGCTCTCGGCCCTTCAGCCGAAAGATAAAGCGGCCCTTGCTGTCCGACAGTTCGACTCGATAGGGGATGCCTTGGCGCTCGAGCAGTCGCGCGAGTGGTGCGGTGACAACGTTGTTGACGGGTGGAGTCCGGGTAATGTATTCCTTCACGTACTCATCCTTTCCATAAGGGTATGGGAGGGGTTGGTTCTTGCTGATTCCAGGTGAAAAGCTTCAGGTCGTGCACGGGGTGGTAGCCGTGCGCGGCCTTTTCCTATGCGGTGATGAGCTTGCGGCTCGCAGCGATGCGTTCAGCCGGCCGCTCCTGCGCGACCAACCACGCCTTCACAGAAGACTTTTTGTAGAAGACGCTCCGCCCGATGTAGGTGACGGGCGGCCCCTTCTTCTGCATCCGCCAGCGCGACAGAGTGAGCGCTGTAACATCAAGTTCGGCGGCGCATTCAGCGGGATCGAAGTACTCGTCGAGAATGCGAGTTTGCTTTACGTCGGTCATGAGCCGTCCTCAAAAGTGCGAGACGTCTCTTATTTGATGCATCCAGTGCGTTTTGAAAATCTGTCATCGTCACCGGACATTGTCCTATTTGTTTAATAGGACAATGCGATTGGGTACTGTCCTATTTCTTTTTGGGTTGACGACCTCGCGTGCGCGGAACTTGTTTCGCGCGCCTCAGAAGCGATCTCATGAGAGGGTTACTCTCCTTGGCCGGGTCTCTGCTAAGCAAGCGTCCCAGCCCTCTTTCGATTGCGGGCGCTGTGGCTTTACGGCTGCGAATTCCGGTTGTCCCTGCCCGCATTTTCGCAAACTGCTGTCCCGGCCGCCCGTCCCTTATGTAAGACTCCAATAGCTGGATTCTTCTGAACTCCTCCATAAGCTCTTTTGGCTTTGGGACTCCGCGAGCCGCCTCCGAGCGAAAGAGATATCTTGCCGTCGCGGCATCCAGCCCACTTTCGATCTCACCGAAAAGAGCTTTTACTTTCATGGAGAACAGGACAAACTTTTTAAGGTAAGCCATATCTGCTTGATAGAAGGGAGGGACCTCAGTTTCCACATCGCGAAATATTTCTTCTGCAGTTTCGATGCTTTGCGAATAGATCTGCCTTAGGAAATCCAGGAAAACCAGAGAGAGGCTACCGTCTTCTAGCATTTCACCAATCGACCGTCCGGGTTTCTCGCTCACGAGACCCTCCCTCTCGCGCGAGGGCGGCGCTCACCGATCGCCCTGACGTTGTCCATTGGATTGACGACGCGATCGACCTGAGCGGCTAGTGCTTCGTAGGCGCGAGCCTTCTCGTCGAGGTATTCCCATCGATCGCAGACGCCACGCACGCCGCCAATGACGTGCCCGAGGCAGCGCTCGGCGTGGTCGACGGGAACACCGGCGCGGCTCATCAGGCTGCGGGCCGTACGCCGAAGATCGTGAATGTGCCAATCGGCGGTACCGGAAACCTTGCGAAAGTCTCTCCGAAGCGGAGTAAACCCGCTGATTGGGCCTCGACCGTTGCCGGAGACGAAGACGAACTTGCTGGCGCCCTTCGCGGGTAGAACCGCAAACGCTGCCTTGCTAAGGGGGCGGACGAGATCGACCTTGGTCTTGTTGCGAGCTGCGGGCAGCGTCCATGTAGAGCCGTCAAGCTCGCTCCATGCCATCTCGGCGGCTTCTGAGCGCCTGGCGCCGGTCAGCAGGATAGCACCAGCCTGCAGAACGGCGCTGGAGAGGCTTCCGCGGCCTTCCAGACGGCCCTCAGCTCGTCGTCGCTCAAGACGCGTTGCCGGGCCCGCTCTTTGCTGCTGGTCCGGGCCATTCCTCTGACTATTGGCGACCGATAATCGTCCGACCGTGTCGCATGCCAATTCATCACCCTCCGGATGTAGGCGAGAAGGCGGTCGGCCATTACCAGGCCGTTGTTGTCCGCAACAGCATCGAGCAGCCGGATAATGTCGGTGCGGCGGACGTCTTCGATCTGCTTGTGGCCGATCTGGGGGTAGGCCAGCCGTTCCACGTGGTTTTTCACCCTCTCTCCGGTCCGCAAAACGCCGCCGTCCCGTCGGAAGAATTCCTCGCAAATGGCCTTGAAGGTGTTCTCGCCAGCGGCTTCCTGTCTGCGGCGATCATCAAGCGGGTCATCGCCGCGATCGATACGCTGACGGAGGATACGGGCTTCCTTGACGGCGTCGAGGACGGTCCAATCGGGCCATTGGCCGATGGTGTAACGCCGGTCACGAAGAGCGATCCGGTAATTGATGATGAAGCTTCGGACGCCTCCGGCAGTGACACGGACACCGAATCCGCGAGGGGCTCGAGCACCATGCAAGACTGCATCGGGGAAATAGTGAACCTTATTGCCGGCCGGCGGGACCGGCAGGGATCTGACGACTTCTTCGTTGAGCTTCAAAGCAACCCCCCCGGACATAGTTGTCGTGTCCGACCTGTGTCCACACTGACAATGATATGCGAGTGATATCGAGTGGCAGACAGAAGTCAACGGATGCTATCAGAAACCTGGCTATTTATGGCGACCTTTTATGTGGACATGGGGAAGAGGCCGATCTGGCAAGGTGTTTAACGGATTGGCTGAGTGTGATGTACGATCGCCAGACCCAAAGTTGGTGGCAGCAATTCACTGGCAAAGCCATTGTCGGTGCCTTGAGTGGCCGCAGCCTTCGCCTGCTGCCCTCCCGAATGGAATCGCTCGTTCGATTTCGTCAACGATTCCCCGCTGGAAAGGTGCTTGTCCCGACGAACGCAAGCGCGCGCGATTATGGAGCAAATCCATACCATACGATACTATCGGCAAAAGACCATTTCTGTATGATGGAGCGATGCCTGAAGGTATTGACCCAATGGAGCGAGTGGTCGCTGTCGAGACCGCTCCCGGGCACTATGAAGCGTGGTCGCTCGCATTGTTGCGCCGCATAGGTAAAATCCGCAGTAACGATCTGGTTCTTACGTGGGAGCCGGGACAGGTTTCTGCACTTGATACCCGTTCGATTGCGGCGGGACGGGACGTTGGTGGCGTGATTGTACAAAAAGCAACTCATGGCATGCTCGTCGACGTTCCTTTCGACGTGCCCTTTGCGTTCGCATTTCATGCATTTCGAAAGGATAGTCCCATTTACCGCGAGGGGCATGTGCCAAACTGATTTGGATGAGTGCAAGGAGCCCGAGTGCGAGCACGGGCGCCGCCAACCAACGAGTCCGGCGCTCAGCGGTGGGTTTGACCCGAACCGTGGACAGGCAAGGACGCCCGCCGTTTCAGTGATTCACAATGGACAGTGGATATCGAACCTCCTACGTTCTCGCCTGGAAGATCGGCCACGGGAGGAAGTCATAAAAACATCGCGTCGTTGCGAGAGTGCTCGCATGCTCGCATCTATGCGAGCGGCGGCACAAGGACCCGGCGCCGGAAGCCTGCCCCTGCATCGGCGAGGCCCAGCCTTGTCATTCACTACAATCTGATGACCTGCTCCCGCCACGACCACATGATGCTCTACGGCGCGCCTCAGCTAAGAACTGGCAGCTCGCGGCGTTTCGGATCGACGAATTGTGCGGTGCGGTCGCGTGCGGGCGGACCATACCGAACTACCAGAACATTAACGTCGATACCGCGATCGCTTCGGTCTTTGCCGATATATTGGTTGGACGCCGCCGCCAAAGCAACAGACCTGGCCCAGATCAACGTCGCCAACGGGGAGCTGCGTGATGCACACTCATCGAACTAACCGTCGCTGCCTGCTGCGGAGCATCGGGCGGGCGAGCCTCGCCGGGCTGCTTGCCCCCGGAATGTCCCTGTTACGGAGCGACCACGCGAAGGCCACACAGGAGGTGCTGATCTCGCCACCGGAAATTCGCAGCCGGAACGGCGAACTGAACGCCACCCTGACGGCGTCGCCGAGCCCGATGCGGCTCGGCGATGCGCACTTTCCGGGGTTTCTCTACAACGACTCCTACCTGCCGCCGCTGCTGCGCATACGGCTTGGCGACGTTATGCGCGTGAGGCTCCGAAACAACGTGCCCGAAGGCTTCACCAACCTGCACTTCCACGGCATGAGTGTTTCGCCGCGCGCACGCAGCGACAATGTGTTCATCCATGTGCTCCCGGATCATGAGTTTGAGTATGAGGTCGTGGTGCCGCGGGCAAGCCGTCAGGGACCAGGGCTGTTCTGGTATCACCCGCACGGCCACGGCTTTGTCACCAAGCAAATGCTGGGCGGCCTATCGGGTGCCATCGTGGTCGACGGGGCTGAAACGCTATTCCCGATCCTGAAAGATCTGCCGGAGCGTTTCATCCTGATCAAGCACGCGGAGCCGGGCGGCGGCCGCGAGGTCATCTCGGTGAACGGGCAGATGAACCCCGCGGTGGAGATCCGCCCCGGAGAGATGCAGTTCTGGCGGATCGCCCATATCGGCGCCACACTGTTTGCCCCGTTTCGGTTTTCCGGCGTATCGCTTTATGTCATCGCGACGGACGGGCATCCGCTGTCGCGACCCCGCAAGATGAGCGAGTTCCTGCTCGGTCCTGGTCAGCGTATCGACGCCATCGCCATAGGTCCGCCGCCGGGGGAATACGCCATAGCGACGCTGCCGTTCAAAAACATGGCGTGGCGGGAAATTTTTCCCGGCCAGCAGATCGCCACCATCGTTTCGGCCGGACCGCCAGCGTCAGTGGACGCCGAGCCCGAGGTGCTGCGCCAGCGCGTCGGGGTACAGCGCTGGATTGAAGAGGTACGCGCGAGCACGGTCGCGCGGCAGCGCAGGATCGTCTACTCACGCACGGAGGACCGCAGCGTGTTCATGATCGATGGACGAGTCATGAACGATGACCGGGTCGATCAGACGGTGAAGCTCGGCGACACCGAGGAGTGGACAATCGTCAACACCGATCAGCAGTATCACAGCTTTCACATGCACCAAACGCCGTTCCTTCTCACCGAGGTCAACGGCATGGCGCAGGATGAGGACAGCCTGCGCGACACCATGCCGATCCCGCCGGCAACCGACGACCGGCCTGGCTCGATCAAGGTGTCCATTCCGTTCACAGATCCCGAGATCGTCGGCCGGTTTGTCTATCACTGTCATGCAGTCGATCACGAGGACAAAGGCATGATGGGGACAGTGATGGTTGTCGAATAAACCGGAAACCGCATGAGCAGCTTCGGTGGGTGCTTTCGGCTATGGGTCTTGCGTTCGGCGTGGCATTCATGCTGTCCGCGTCGGATCAAAAGACGGAAGCGCAACAGCGCCGCCCCGCCGGTGCGCCAGCCGGCGGAAACACGCCATCATCGATCCCGATGGGCGGCAACAATCGGTGACGCGCTTCTTTCGTCACCAGCAAAGGGGCTCGGCAAAGGCGGCGGTCTCGCCGATGCGCACTGCCAGGCGCTGGCGCAAGCGCAAGGCGGATTTGAAGCCGGAATCAAACGGGCATCATCAGGTGCACTGATCCGTGCGGGCACCGGTCATTCGCCGACCCTTTAGTGCGGTGGTTTCCAGAGGTCGGTTCCCTTTTGCAACGCAGTCTCAACCATGCGGTCGTAATCCTCGATAAGTAGAAGGCGCTGGCGCACCAGCGCGCCGGCGGCCTCCTCCACAGCCCGCACATAGTCGCCTTGGCTCGTATAGCGCTCCTCGATCGATAAGCGCGGGTCGGAGACCGCGAGCCGTTCGGCCTTGGTGTTGGCGAATGGAATGAACTGCCCCAATTGCTGGCAGATGTCGGGCGACGCACCGCCGAGTTCCTGCTTGATGAGCCCCCAGCCAGTGAACGTGCCGAGCGGCGCCTGTAGGTAAGGAAGCCTGATACCACCAAGGTCGTTGCCATCACGGTCAACCTGCGGGACAAGGGTCGCGTACTGCGTCCCTTTACGCTGCGGCGGCACTTTGGTGAAGTCAAGTACGAGGTTCACGTTCATTGCCTGCGGGTTTAATTGCACCGCCGGCAGTTCTGGCCAGCCCTCGTAGGCGCTGGCCGGGATTGCGGGAAAGCGCACAGCTTCCGGCGGTACCAGCGTCCCATTCTGGGCCTGCGGCACGATACTGTCGGGCGGCCTGACACCAAACCTGACCCACTCGTCGAGTGCAACTGACAAGGCGCGGAACACCGGACCGTTGTAGAGCGGATTGACAAGCTGCTGACAGGCGCGCGCACTTCGCGGTGTAGCGTCAAACACGGTGTTGTGCTGGATACTGGCGATGAAATAGTGGCGAACGTTGGCCGCAAGGTCCTCCGTGTGCAAATCCTTGCCGTCAGCATCCGTGTGATTGAGCGAGCTCGACTTGTTCCAGTATTCGTTGGCGCTTTCGATACTAAAGACTTTCGGGCAGCTGTCGCTCACGAGACAGCTTTGCAGAGTGCCGCTGGTCTCGCCCGTGATTGGGTCTTTCATCACCGCGAATGTGTGCGGCAGCTCGGGCTCGCGCGAGAAGCGCCGGGAGTGCTGTTGTGTGCTGACGGTCGGCTGTGAGAACCGGAAGTTCATCCACATGTTGCCGCCGGAGCCGGTGGCATACGGCATCATGCCGTCAAACACGATGCGGTTTGACTCGTCCTGGTTGAAGCCATAGCGGACAAAATCGCGCTGTGCACGGCCGCCCTGTGAACGCCCCCAACTATAGACCGCCTCGAGACTCCGAGGGCTGCGCTCCTCCCCAAGGCGGACGCGCAACCCGGTCATCGCGAGCGGATTAGGATTTCCGAAATCGTCCTTCTGCGCATATTTCAGGAACGAGACGAAATCGCGGGTGGCGCTATGGCCGATGCCCATGACTTTGGGATCCTTCGCCTCATAGACAAATTCGTAGATCCATTCGACGTGCATGGGCGCGCGCACCACGATTTCACGCTCGTTAACCCAACTCCAGTCCGCGATTGTAATATTTGCATCTGTTTGCCGCTGACGTAGCGTCAGCTTGCCGTTGGTCGGCATTGTGGTGCTGGCCGGGTAGGGCAGCCTGAACTGTGTGTCATCGCTTGTCCGTGGGATAAGTTCGGCAACAACGTCCCCGGTGATCGATTTATCGTCGGCCTTGAGGGCAACCGGCAGCGTGACGCTCATCTTGTGAGGCCCAACCGCAACATCGCCGGCCCAGCCATTCCAGGCCACGCTATAACCCGAGCGCATCAGAAAGCCGCTGCCGAAATCTGCAGCCGTCGTCGGGTCGTTGGATTCCTTGCCATCGTTGAACCATTCGAGGATGCGCTTGTTACCGCGATTCCCGAAATCATAGAAAAGTCTACGGTTGCCTTTAGCAAGGTCGAGCGGCCGCAGAACATAGAACGTCGAGGTGTAGCGCACTTTGCCGTCTGAGCGCGGCGCGAGATCGATATCCGCGATCGGCGCATTGTGCAGGTCGTAAGGGTCAATCTCGCCGTCGAAAGTCCCGGAAATTTTCAGATAAGGCCCGGTCGCACCGAAAGCAGGAAGATCGACAACGGTAGTCGTAACGGCATTGATCCGCACGAGGCGCGCCTCTGCGTTCCCGCAAATGCCTATGGCCGCAGCGCTCGCCACGACCACCGCCGCTAAGGTGGAGCGGCCCGAGGCTAGCGAATAGCCGGCTACCCGTGCATCCATGGTTGCCCTCCGCAAATCGATTGAACCATTCGACGGGGACTGGGAAATCCAGAGCGCACCGCCTGTCTCCAGTGCAAAGCAAACGAATCCGTCCGTGGCATATCCGGGTGGACCGCCTCCTGGCCAAAAGCTGCGCGACGCGCATGCTTCGATGAATAAGCGCGGGTGCCGCAGTGTGAATGATTGGGACAAGTCGTAGGGAACGATCCATCCACCTGTCCAGCGCCCCCAATCGACGCGAAGACTAGCGGTTTGTCGGCGTCCTCGGTCGTCGCGGAAGCCGCGGACGCGAGCGGTTCGTTCCGTATCCCGGACCACATCCGCAACAAAGGCGCCTACAGCCCTGAGCAAAGTTCACCACCCGACAGCTTGGCCGTCCTTGCGGTGGTCCGATCCGGCGCGGTAGTAGCCACCGCGGCTTCTGCCGGGCGTCCCGACATCAGGGCCGGGCACCATCATGATCGACTGGAACCCCCCGACGATCGAGCCGCCCGTGGACTGGACATTATGGCCCATCGCGCTCAACGGCGCGCCGACAAGCTTGTTGAGCTCGGACTCCATATGCAGCACATTGGGCACTTGGCTGTGACGAAAGCGCGCCATGTCGGTCGCAGCCTGCAGGTTAGCGCCGAGATCGATGATGTTTACCAGTGCTTGCGCATGGCCCTGCGCCTGCATGTCGCCGCCCATGAGCAGAATCGTCATCAGGGGCTGCCCGTCCTTCATGACAAAACCCGCCGACAAGGTGTTGTAAGGCCGTTTGTGCGGCGCGATCACATTGGGACTGTCAGGGTTAAGCGTGAACAGGGCGCCGCGATTGTGCAGCACGAATCCGTACCCCGGCACCGTGATGCCGGAACCGAACTCGGCGAAGTTGCTGTTGACCCATGACACCATGTTGCCTTCGGGATCGGCGGTCGATAATACGATGGTGTCGCCGAGTCCCGGATCAGTTCCTGTCCTCGGTCCGGTCGGCGAGGCCTTGTTGGGGTCGACCCGACCACACAGCGACGCCGCGTACGACTTCGAAAGCAGGCGATCGAGCGGAACCTTGACGAAATTCGGATCGGCGTTGAACGCATAGAGGTCCCGATAGGCGAGCTTCTTTGCCTCGACCATCAGGTGCCAATATTTCGCATTGCGCGGACCTAGGCTCGCCAGCGTCTGCCCAGGCGCCCATTTCGGCACGCAGGCTTCGAGGATATTGAGGGTTTCGTTGGCACCCCACGCCTGCGCGGGCGGCGGCAACTCGAACACGTCATAGCCGTGATAATTGCTTGCCGCCGCATCGACCCATTCGCCCTTGTAGTCGGCAAGATCGGCGAGTGTCATGGTGCCGCCGAGCGCCTCCGATTTGGCGACGATCGCGTGCGCGATCTCGCCCTTGTAGAAGGCATCGCGGCCGCCAGCTGCTAGCAGCCGGAAGGTCTTGGCGAGGTCAGGATTGCGGAAGATCTGCCCGGCGACCGGCGGCTTGCCGCCGATGTAGAAGGTCTTCACCGAGTCGGGATCGAGTTCGGTGCAGCACGTGTTGAGCGGCAGCGCGGGCGGCAGATGCCAATCATGGGCGATGCGCTGGGACACTGGGTAACCGTTCTCGGCGTAGTCGATCGCGGGCTGGAGCACTTGGTCGAGAGTCCTCGTCCCGAAGCGATGCAATGCCTCGTCCCAGCCCCAAGCGCTGCCCGGCACCGTCACCGTCAGGATACCATGCCGGGGCATGCCGGAACCCGGACCCCAATTATTGGCGTCCCACCGATAACCGAGCGCATTGACATGCGCGAGCGTGGCGCTGGTCGGCGCCGTGCCGCTGGAGTTGAGCGTATAGACCTTGTGGTCCTTCGCCACGTAAATCACGGCGAACATGTCCGCTGCGACCCCGGTACTGCCCGGCTCTACGACATTGAGCATCGCCGCCGTCGCCACTGCGGCATCGATGGCATTGCCGCCCTCGCGCATGATCTGCAGGCCAGCCTGCGCGGCCAGCGGCTGGCTGGTTGTTACCATGCCGTGTGGCGCCATCACTTCCGCCCGGCTCTGCGCCGCCCAACCTTCGGCTCGCTCGCCCCGCACCGCGCCGCAGGCCGCTGCCTTGGGAGCAGCCTCGCAGGTCGACAGCTGGGGGCCGGATTGCGGCCAGGAGGGCGAGGCTCCAGCCAATAAAGCCATTGCTGCCGCAAACAAGCATGTACGGTTCGCGAAATCCATCATCGAACCTCCGCTAGATACCCCCGCCTTCAGGCGTGGGGAAAGCGCACCCTGAGGGCATCTCCCCTCGACAAGTCGAGTACCGGTATTTGAGCGAAGCCCGCTTCGTACTATCCCCGGGTTTGTCTGCTGCTTCACCTTCGAGAGGTCCGAACCTAAGGAAGCATTCGGCCCTCGGTCTAAGCATGCACTCACCTTGGCCAGTCCCGTTTGGGCCATGGCTTACCCTGGTAACCCACCGCCTGGAGGGGGCGAAAGCCCCCGCCTTCAGGCGTGGGGATGAGTCACGACGTCCTCCGGCCCCAACAGATGTTTTTTTGTAGCACCACGTGCAGCGCTAGCCGGAAGGCTATCTCAATTCCGCGCGGACTGCGAGCCTAGCCGGGATGATGCACCACCGGGCTAGCCCCCAGGGGGCCGATGTCTAATCGGGTCATTCGCGTCATTTTCTTTGCGTTCCCGCCACATCCGGCGATCCTACGAAGGTCACCGTCGCGTTGGCGCCGGGATGCCGCATCCTAGCGCGGGTGCGGGCCGAACAGTGGACACTGCGACTTCGGCTTGTGCGGCGTGATGGAATATTCAACACTCAAGAATGGATGAGTTCAAAAAATGCGGGAGACGCTCATGAAGACGATCGGAACGGCAGCAGTGCTGTCGCTTTTTCTCGGCGTCGCTGCCTCGGCACAAACGCTCGACGACCTCAAGAACGACGGCAAGAACACCGACAACATCCTCACCTACGGCATGGGTTATGGCCAGAATCGCTATAGCCCGCTTCGGCAAATCGACCGGACCAACGTCAAGCGACTGGTACCGATATGGAATCTGAGCCTCGACAATCAGTGGGGCGAGCAGGCGCAGCCCATCATCTTTGATGGCGTGATGTACGTGACCAACGCAAAGGCGACGGTGGCGATCGATGTCGGCACGGGCCGGCAAATCTGGAAGACGCCGGTCGACTGGTTGCCGGAGACGCCGCGCGTGGTCTGCTGCGGCGTGTCCAACAAGGGCGCCGCCATCTACAACGGCAAGATCTACCGCACCACGCTCGACGCTTATGTCGTGGCGCTGGACGCCAAGACCGGCAAGGAAATCTGGAAATCGAAGGCCGCCGACTGGCGGGAGGGCTATTCCATGACAGTAGCCCCCCTCATCGCAAATGGCGTATTGATCACCGGCATCTCCGGTGCCGAATTCGGCATCCGAGGCTTCATCGACGGCTGGGACCCGGACACCGGCAAGCAGCTATGGCGCCGCTACACCATCCCGGGCCGAGGAGAAAAGGGCAACGAGACGTGGCCGCAGACGGGCGACGCCTGGACGCACGGGGGCGGCTCAAGTTGGATCACCGGCTCTTTCGACCCCGACCTCGACCTGACCTATTGGGGCATCGGCAATGCCGCCCCCTTTGCGTCGGAAAACCGGCCGGGCGACAACCTTTATACCGCCTCGGTGCTGGCGCTGCGGCCCAAAACCGGCGAGATCGTGTGGCACTACCAATTTACACCCAACGACGCCTATGACTACGATGCGGTGTGGGAGCTCATCCTTGCCGAACTGCCCGTGAACGGCGTCACGCGCAAGGTCGTGATGCAGCTCAACCGCAATGGCTTCCTTTACGTACTCGATCGTGCGACTGGCGAACTCCTTGCGGCAAATGCCTACGAGAGGGTGAACTGGGCAAGCCACATCGATATGAAGACCGGTCGGCCAGTCGAAACCGATGTCGCGAAAAAACTGCGCGCCGGGGGGCAGATCGAGATGTGGCCGTCGACGCTGGGCGGGAAGAACTGGCCCCATGCCGCCTTCAATCCACAGACCGGGCTCCTCTACGCGAACACCATCCACGAGGGCCGGCTCTACCGGCACCTCACCATCGAGGAGTGGAAGGCAGGGCAGCGCTTCGTTTTCGTCGAGAACTTCAAGATGCCGCCGAACGGCGAGCCGGTCGGTCATGTCGACGCCATCGACCCGCTCACCGGCAAACAGCGCTGGCGGGTGGCGCTCAACGATTTGCAGAACTGGTCGGCGATGCTAGCGACCGGCAGTGGGCTTTTATTCACCGGCAGGGAAAACGGCGAGTTCATCGCGCTCGACGCCGACGACGGCAAGACGCTGTGGCAGTTCCAGACAGGTTCCGGCATCAATGCCATGCCGGTCACCTATACCCACGATGGCCGTCAATACGTCACCGTGCTCTCGGGCGTCGGCGGCCTCTACTGGAATATGGCGAAGGAGTTGCTGAAGGATGTCGCGCCCGGCGGATCGGTATGGACCTTTGCGTTGCTGCCGAACTGATCCGATGACGATGTTCATTGATAGCGATACGCCCTCGACGTCATGGCCGGGCCCCTCCCGGCCATCCAGTTCAGGCTCACGGGCAAGCCGCAGGGATGACGGGGATGCCCGCGAGGCGCGCCGGCATCTCACAACGCGGTTTTGGCGTGCCACCTTCGCCTGCGGCGCACTTTTTCTGTTCACCGCGACCCCATCCGCCGAGGAATTTTCGCCTGAGCGCATCCGGTCGGGCGCCGCGATTTACTCGCGAAACTGCTCGCCCTGCCACGGCAGCCGTATGCAAAATCCGGAAAGTGCCTTTGATCTGCGCAAATTTCCTCCCGATCAGCACGAGCGCTTCGTTTCCTCCGTGACGCATGGCAAGAACCAGATGCCGCCATGGGGCGACCTGCTCAGTGCCGCGGATGTCGAGGCCCTGTGGGCTTATGTGATGGCCGGCGAGCCGAGGTAGCGCCCGCAGAGTTTCGCCGCGACTTGGTCGAGTGCCGCCGCATCGTCATCGCCGGGTTCTGGCGTTGTTAGAGCGCCTCGACACTCGACAATCCCGACCTCACCGCCTGGCCTTAGCAGCTCCGCCGACCGCGCCGCTCAGCCACTGCCCAATATCCGGCTTGTCGAGCACTGCGGCACGCGGACGTGATTGAGTTCAGTCAGACAATCCGCATCGGTGAAGATGATTGTGCGCGGCGTGGTTCGCAGTTCACCATACCCACTTGTGTCGCCATTGCTGTGCAGGATCAAAAACGACAACAGAGCTGCCGATCGAATGGATACCTTCCGCGATAACTGTAGCCGTACAAGTATGGAGTTGCGTATCCATTGTAGGGGCCGTAATAGGAGTAGCCACCGTAATTGGGGTAGCCATAGCCGTAGCGATAGTAGGGCACAGCGAGCGCCCCGCCGACGATCGCGCCGCCGAGGAATCCGGCCCCAAGGCCCCAACCGAATCCTCTGTCCCACACCATCTCGACGTTGGTTCCGGTCGCATTTTTGATCGCCAAAGGATCGACATTCGGCATGGCCGATGCGGCATTCGAAACAACAGCAATGCCTGCAGCCGAGACAACGACCAACAACCTCAACATTCGCTGGAACATTGAAAGCCTCCGTTTTTCGTCGCCCGTAAGGAACATTACACATGAGAATCAGAAAGACTAATCACGCCCCCTTCATCGGTCGCTCCGGCGGCGACGGGCGGGCATGTCCGAGCGTCTTTGCTGTTCGGGTCAGAGGCGCAACCCACTTCCTGCGTCTCACAAATCGATCGTTTCGTGGCACTGATGATGCCACCGATGAGTTTTCGTTTCTGCATCACTTGTACTCACACGGCGTCCACGTTGCGATGCCGGTTCCGTCAATCCACGGTGAGAACGTTGAAAACGTCGGCGATTTTCTCGCCACTCTGTTTCGGCGCGCCCCAGGTCTGCGGAGTGACCCCGAAAGCTCGGTTATGGAATAGAACGTTCTTGCGGGAATGGGGACGCGCCCTGGCGTTTCAGCACCAAGCGGCAAGCTGTCGGCATTGGTTTCTGTATGATATCGCAGTCTCGGTGTCGTCGTTTCGCCTCCGACCGGAACGTGAGTAACTGATTCAAATGTTAGAAGGTTACCGTGACGTTCGTCGGGTTCCTGGCGACCTTGGCTCACTCCGTCTCTTGCTGGGGCTGCGATTGCTCTACGTCTATTGCGATCGACTTCAACGTTTCGGGGTTGCTCCTAAGCCCGATCAAACAGATATCCTTCGTGCTCTTCGCGACCGGTTGATCCGTGGCGATGTTTGGTAATGCATCGGGCGCAATTCGGAGCCTGGCGACACGGCGACAGCGCCACCACAGTGACCACCCGCCATATCCTTCGTCCGTGAGAACCGCATATTTTGATTTTTTTAGCGCTATGGTCCCAGGCGCGCAACCGCTGCATTGATGCGTTTCCCCTCCAAGAGCTTGCGCTCCGACGCGAACGCCTTGGCCAAAAAATCCAGCGTGGCGCGGATGCGGGTGGTGCGCTTGAGATCATCATGTGTCAATAGCCAGAGCGCCGATCGGGGCTCGGCAAGAGTCTTCGGCGTGAACCGACGCAGAGCGGCAGCGGGATCTCCAACATAACAAGGAAGCAGCGCGAGGCCGAGGCCAGCAAGTGCCGCATCGCGCGACGCGGGAAGCGCGTCGACACGGCAGATAATCTGAGCCCCCTGCAAGTTTTCATACATCCACCGAGCGATGACGGTACTTGCGAGCGCATCATCAAGACCGATCCAATCGTGAGCCGACAGGTCTTTGTCTTCGCGCCGAGACAGATAGGTTCGCGATCCGTAAATCGCGTGGGCAATATCCGCCACACGTCGCCCCACCAGGATCTGGGGGGGCTCGAGCGTCGGCCGGATCGCGATCTCAGCCTCTCGGCGCGTGAGATTTGCCATCGCATTCGATATGGCGATCTCGAACTGAATTTCGGGATACAAGGCGCGCATCGCCGGCAGGTGGCGCATCAGGATCGTGCCGAGAGTATCAGTCGTGGTTATTCGGACAGTGCCAGAAGGCCTTAAGTCCTGGCCAGAAAGCCTTCGCTCGAGCGTCAGCACCTCGTCTTCAAGATGGGCTGCCGACTCGGCCGCCGTCTCGCCAGCCGGCGTCGGCGCATAGCCGTCGCGGAAGCGCTCGAACAACCGAGCTCCCATCTGTTCCTCGATCGCGCCGAGGCGACGAAACACCGTCGAGTGCGTCACACCTAACTTACGCGCCGCTCCGGAGAGGCTGCCTTCCCGAAAGACTGCAAGAACGAGGCGAAGGTCATCCCAATCCCAGGTGCTGTTCATTTTTGCAAGATCCGTTTGCCAAAACTCAGAATATCTGTTTGCCAGCAGACATTCTAGATCTTGCGGCGACGGAACGTTTCTGACGCTTCCTAACCGGAGGAATTCGATGGTTCAGATGAGAGAGGGCTGCCGAGCTGCTGGTCCGCGAGCCCCTCGCTCCTCCTCCGTTGTCTGGTTTGCAATGGCAGTCGCGGCGGCGCTGGTCCTCTCGCTCGCGGTAGCAGCCACCATGTCCGATGGCTTGGACCGTCTGCTGCCAAAGGATCAGCTATTTGTCCCCTATTTCATGACCGACACGCGGTCGCCGTGCCGGAGGGACTTTTTCCAAGGAGAAGGGGCGTGACGCATGTCATCGAATCCCGGCCGGCTGGTTATAGCAAGGAACAAGTTGTCGGCCTGCGACGCTGGTCCGCCCTTCTGGTGCTGCTCACCGGTGCATTCTGCCGATCCTGGACTTTAACGTGGTTAACCTGGCCCTGTCGGCCATGCGCGGCGATCTCGGCGCAAGTTCGAGCGAAGTGCAGTTCGTCATCTCGGCCTATGCCGCGACCTATGCGGTGTTTCTGATCACCGGCGGCCGGCTCCGCGACCTCTTCGGACGGCGGCGGATGTTTCTCTGGGGCGTCGCAGGATTCACAATCGTCTCTCTGCTGTGCGGTGTCGCATGGTCACCTGGCATCCTGGTCGGTGGGTAAATCCCTCGAGGGCCTGCGGCGACGATGTTGCCGCTGCAGGTGCTCGCCTCGATCCGCGCGCTGTTTCCACCCGATGAACAAGGCCGCGCACTCGGCATTTATGGCGTCATCGGCTCGGCGGTGACGCTCACCGTCGCGACTTGAGTCTTCCCAATGTCATTCCTACATCCATTCATCGCCTTGCTTCAAACGTGGCGACAACGATTGCGTGAGCGGCAGTTCGCGGAAATGGACGACAGGTCACTTCGCGACATTGAACGCACGCGCTACGATATCGAATGTGAGCTGCGAAAGCCATTTTGGCGTGAATAGGCCGGCTTCTTGACGTTGATGTATACAGAGCTTGATATTCCACAGCCAGAGTCAGCTCAGGGTCATCTTCGACCGTCGGGCGCGGTCGCTGCTGACGGCAGCTTATATGAGGCCGAGTCAAGCGGTGCTTCGTCGGTGTGTGCGGTGTTTTTATTCGTAGGCATTGCGGCGGCATTACAAGCCACGGCAGCACACAGTCCAGGGATGGGGATGGTCGTCAAGCCCCGAAGCCGCGAGCGGGACGCTGGAGGCGCCGGGCTCTCCTTCGGGTTCAGCAATCAGGTGCTGACTTGAGCGATGGCCCTCAACTTGGCTCGGCAACTGAAGCCTGGAGGTTCTTATGAAACACGTTGGGCAGCTCGCTGGTCACGATTCGATTTGGGATACCCTCCGCCAGGCCGCCGCCTCTTTGGCTGACGAGGAGCCCGTCCTCGGCAGCCTCGCTCATGCAAGCGTGCTTAATCAATCCTGTTTCGAGTATGCCCTCAGCTACATTCTTGCCCAGCGGCTTGGCAATGAAGACGTTCCGGCAATGCTCCTGCGTCGAGTATTCGACGCACTTACTTTGGATGATGCCGAGATCGGGATTGCAGCTCGTGCTGATCTTGCCGCCGTGTGCGAACGCGATCCCGCCTGTAACTCTGCCTTGGAGGCTCTGTTATTTTATAAAGGTTTCCATGCGATTCAAGCCTATCGGTTTGCTCACGCATTGCTGCATCGAGAGCGGCGCTCCCTGGCGCTCTATCTTCAGAGCCGAATGGCGCTGGTTTTTGGCATCGACATCAATCCCGCGGCTCGACTTGGCCGGGGCATAATGATCGACCACGGCACTGGTGTCGTTATCGGCGAGACTACAGTCGTTGAGGACGGTGTGTCCATGCTCCAGGGGGTAACTCTCGGCGGAACCGGCAAAGTACACGGCGATCGCCATCCGAAGGTTCGCGAGGGCGTTATGATTGGGGCTGGCGCTGGCATCTTCGGTAACATTGAAATTGGTGTTCGCGCCAAGATAGGGGCAGGCAGTGTTGTGTTGAAAGCGGTGCCGGCTCGTTGCACCGCCGCTGGCGTTCCAGCCCGTCTGGTCGGACCTTGTGCCGAGCAGGAGCCAGCCCGCGAAATGGATCAGACCTTGGGCGTTGGATGAAAGTCACACGGAAGGCCCTACTTGTAGCACGTCAGGTAATGGAATGGTCCGGCCGTGCTCCCGCCTCACCAGTGAGTGATGCTGGAATGGGGCGAGTGTCAAGCGGAGCACCGCCATGTCCAACAAATCAAATTCGACCGTTACCACCATGGGGGTCGATATCGGCAAGAATTCGTTCCACGTCGTCGGGCTCGATCAGCGCGGAGCGATCGTGCTGCGGCAGAAGTGGTCACGCGGTCAGATCGAAGCGCGCCTTGCCAACATGCCGCCCTGCCTGATTGGCATGGAAGCCTGCGTTGGACATCACCTGAGCCGGAAGCTGCAAGCACACGGTCACGATGCGCGACTGATGCCCGCGAAGTATGCGCGCGCGTATAGCAAAGGTCAGAAAAACGATTTTCGCGACGCGGAAGCGATTGCCGAGGCGGTGCAGCGCCCGACGATGAAATTCGTCGCCACCACGACGCCTGATCAGCTCGACTTGCAAGCTCTGCACCGGGTGCGCAAACGGCTGGTCAGGCAGGAGAGAGCAGATGACATAGTCCCCGTTTCCCTGCCGAGGTCTGCGAGAGGATGCAACGAGATGGAGGATCGGTCTTCCCGGGCGCATGCGAACCCTGGTGACCCAAATGGCCCCGCTTGAGGCCTGTCCGGTAACGAGAACGCGCGCGCGCTGATATCCATGATGGCCCGGAGCACAACACGCTCCAATCAGAGGCCGGATACATTGATGCAAGACCGCAAGCCGACAGATCGATTGGTCCGGTCCTCCTACATGAGCTGACGTTCCGCAGCTTGCGCTCGTCCTGAACAACGCGCTCGGGTTGCCCGCTTGTTTCATGGTCACCGCCGACTGCCCGTCGCCAACCGCTCCCCATCGAAGCGCTCAGCAAAAGCCTCCGCGTCTTCTGGCTTAGCGAAGCAGAACACCACGAAGTTGCTGTCATCGCGGCGCAGGGTGTACGTCAGCTGCGCCACCGATACGGCCCCGCCGCCGCGATAAATATCACCTCGTATTCTTGAGGCCACGCACTTTCTCGGCCGCGAGCGCCGCATGATGCGGCCAGTTGCGCTTGAGATCACTGCGGGTGATTTCGCCTTTGCGGCGGGTCATGATTCACCGACCGCCCGCTTCGCGGCCGTCCGCCGTCGCACCGATGGCGCAGGCGGGTTCTTCTTGATCGGTATCCGGTGCAGCTTCCGGAGATCGCCGTCATCGAGAAACCTGCCGATCATGTTCGCCGGGATCAGCTCGGCGCTGACCGGGTCAAGCTGGTGTCCGGACGCGAACTCAAGACCGCGATCGGCGCCTGCCAGCGAAGCCTTGAGGTGAGTATGAAGCAGGCCCGAGCGGGACCCCATCACGACCACACCGCCAGCGCTGCCGTCAGAATGGCGATAGGTCAACCAAAGAACTTCGGCGGTTCTGGTTTCTTGGCCATGTGGCAAGTATCGGCCGCAAGGTCGGTGCTTTCAATCCGGCTGAAGGCCCCGGCTTTTCTGGAGCGGCACGGTGAGCCGGTGCCCGCGTGAGGCACTTTGCCAATAGCCTCACGCACTAATCCGACGCAGGCCGCAGAGCGCCCCGCACGTTCGAATGCGCAACCTTGTGCTCGCCAGCACATCTCTTCCCGATCGCAGGTCCTATGGTCTTGGAAATCGAAGGTCACTCAGGACGCTGAGCAAGTCGTCGCAAGCTGCCGCATGGCTCAGAGAAGTACGTCGGCCAAATAAGAGCACGGACCGACAAAGGACCACGA
>JASHYD010000055.1 GCA_030043175.1 Xanthobacteraceae bacterium
GAAAATAGCGCTCCACCATTGACCAGAGATAGTCTACGCGCCTAGGGGTGCACGGCCCTGGTGCAGTGCACGGTTCCGGCCAGATCGTGCGCAGTCCTTCAGGTATCGGCGGCTGGCCGCGACCGACGCGCGGCCCCTCGCACGGTTAGAAGGCTAGGAGATCGGTCAGGGTTTGCCGGTCGTGTAGGCGGTGAATCTACGCAGCAAAGAGCGGGGCGGCGCGTAGCGTCCTGTGATCCTTGCACTGCCGCGCGGGGGCGTTCCGGTTGCGGCGGAGGTCGCGGCCGCGCTGGAGGCGCCGCTCGACCTGATCCTGGTGCGAAAGATCGGCGTGCCGATCCAGCCTGAGTTGGCCATGGGCGCGGTGGTCGATGGAGGCGCTCCGATCGTGGTTCGCAATGAGGATGTCATTCGACTCTGTGGTATAGATGAATCCGAATTCAAGGCGATTTGCGACAGCGAGCTTGCCGAGATCGAGCGCCGGCGCCGGCGCTATCTTGGCGACCGTCCTCGCATCGATGTCGCGGGCCGCGTCGCCATCATCATCGATGACGGTATCGCCACGGGCGCGACCACCCGCGCGGCGCTGCGCGCCACCCGCATCCGCAAGCCAAGTAAGCTCATTCTCGCGGTGCCTGTTGCTCAGACCGACACTCTTGCTGCCATGCGCGAAGAAGCCGATCAGGTGGTTTGCCTGGAAGATTACGAGTTCTTTGGCGCGATCGGATTCTATTACTCTGATTTCAGCCGAACTGCAGACCAGGAAGTCATTGACGCTATCGCGCGCTTCCCGACTCCCATTGAGGACGAAGCAGCAACACGGGCGGCAGAAAAAATAACGGGTCCCACCCTTTAACATCGGTGCCCGGTCACTAGCCTGACTTTCGGTCGCAGTCCTTGAGAAACAAGCGATTTTGACATGGCTCAAAGCCACGCCCGTACATCTGTGCGATGTTTTTTTTGTCTCCACTCTGCCGCTGACAAACCGGTACATCGAGAGACGAATGACTGTCGGAAACGGCGATCGGCGACATGATTGTTTATGGCTGGCCAGCTCGTCCCAATAGATCTGACAAGGATTTGGTTGTGCGTCGTCGTACCGTCTGTGGAATGGCTCTTCTCATGGCGGCCGTTGCCGGAATGTGCGGCTACAGCAGATCGGCGTGCGCCCAGTATGGTGATTCACTCGGGATGGCGGTGGCGCTAGCGTACGACCCAAAATGGGCGTTGCCAGGCATCGAGGTTATCGATCTAACCTATTCGGATTTCCTTACGCGCGTCGACAAGAACGAGGTCCGTGCCGTGACCCTGACAGGGCCAATGGCTATCGGCGAACTAACCAACGGAAAGCGCTTCCACACTGTGCTGCCAGACGATCCGGCCCTAACTGAGAGGCTGATAGGGCACAAAGTCGAGCTGAAAATCATGCCGACTCAAGATACCTCTCGTCTGTTGGCGATGTTGCTAATCGGCTTGCTGCTCGGCCTCTCGTTCATGGGGGTCGCAATTCATGATGACCGGGTCCCAGGGCAACGAAGTGGTGAGGGCGCCATTCCTTTCGGAACATCACGAGCGAGGTTGCTCGCAGAAACTGCGAGTCGCACCACCTTCGACGATGTTGCCGGCATTGAGGAAGTCGCGCAAGAACTTAAGGAAATTGTTCAATTCCTGTGTGAGAGAGATAGGTTGCTGCGCCTTGGCGACCGCATTCCGCGCGGCGTACTTCTGGTCGGCCCGCCCGGGAACGGCAAGACTCTGCTGGCGCGCGCGGTCGCGGGCAAAGCCAACGTGCCATTCTTCACCATTTCGGGCTCGGACTTCGTCGAAATATTCGTCGGCATCGGCGCGAGCCGGGTGCGTGACATGTTCGAGCAGGCCAAGAAGAAGGCGCCGTGCATCATCTTTATTGATGAGATCGACGCGCTCGGCCGCCGTCGCGGTGCTGGCCACGGCGGCGGCACTGATGAGCGCGAGCAGACTCTGAACCAGTTGCTGGTGGAGATGGATGGTTTCGAGGCGAACGAGGGTATCATCCTGATCGCCGCCACCAATCGTCCCGACGTGCTCGACCCGGCACTGCTGCGGCCCGGCCGGTTCGATCGCCAGGTCGTGGTGCCGAACCCAGACATCGCCGGCCGCGAGGCCATCCTCAAGGTGCATGTCCGCAAGGTCCCGCTGGCGCCCGACGTGAACCTAAAGACGGTGGCACGGGGCACGCCGGGGTTCTCTGGTGCCGATCTCATGAACCTCGTCAACGAGGCCGCCTTGATGGCGGCGCGACGGGACAAGCGCATGGTGACGCAGCTCGAGTTCGAAGACGCCAAGGACAAAGTCATGATGGGCGCCGAGCGCAAATCGCTCGTCATGACCGAAGAGCAAAAATTGCTCACCGCCTATCACGAGGGCGGTCATGCAATCGTTGCCCTTAACGTCAAGGCGACCGACCCTGTCCATAAGGCCACCATCATTCCCCGCGGCCGGGCTCTCGGCATGGTCATGCAACTTCCGGAGCGTGACAAGCTGTCGATGAGCCGCGAACAGATGACCTCGCGGCTCGCCATCATGATGGGGGGGCGGGTGGCCGAAGAACTGGTGTTCGGCCGCGAAAAGGTGACCTCGGGCGCGGCTTCCGACATTGAGCAAGCGACCAAGCTCGCCCGCATGATGGTCACCCGTTGGGGCCTGTCCGATGAATTGGGCACGGTCGCCTATGGGGAAAACCAGGAGGAGGTCTTCCTCGGCTATTCCGTGTCGCTGCAGCAGAATATTTCAGATTCGACCGCCCAAAAGATCGACTCGGAAGTCCGGCGGCTGGTCGAGGCCGGTCATATTGAGGCGGACGCCATCCTCAAGGCCAAGCGCGACGAGTTGGAGTTGCTTGCCAAGGGGCTCCTCGAGTTCGAGACGCTGTCGGGCGACGAGATTACGAATCTACTCAAGGGCCAGCTCTGCGCTGGACCTCGCGTCTGATGAATCTTCCTATGCTGCCTACCTCGCGAGGGTTCGGGGGTGCCTATTGAGGCAGATCAAGGCCGTCGTTCGCTGACTAGATTATGGAGCCGCGCAGCCAAGCGTGGCCGACACGTGGAGTTTGCCGGCTGACGTGGCATCAAGCGACTGCCGGTCGTGCGTGACAGGCGGCTCGTCGGCGTCGTGGCGCGGGCTGACCTCATGCGCGCGCTCGGCATCGCGGTCAGCAGAATCTCCCGTGCAGACCAACGCGCAGCGCGCGCCGAGACGCTCATGGCGGGCTTACAGATGGAATCAATGATCCACCGTTCACGCTCGGCCGGTTGAAGGATCCGGCTGCACCTGCTCACTGACTTATTCCAGAACGCAGTGCGCTGTGAGATTGGAGCACGCCAGCTGCGTTACTTGCTCCATATCCCAGGTTTCCGCACATCCATGCTACGTCGTTTCGCTTAAGCCCAAACGGCGGTCGACTTCAGCGGCGAGCTTCAGCAATCTGTCTGAGACTTCGACCGGGTAGGATGCGAGAGGTGCAAGCTGACGCAACGGCTCGGGCAGCCTTTCAAGCTCGCCGCGTGCGTGGGCGCGAATTTCCGACAGAGCTGGGGACGGATTGAGACGCCGGCCGCCGCGCATCACCAGCTGCAGCAATTTCTCGCCGGGCTGCTGGTCGTCCTCCACCGACAACACGTCGCCCGCCATCCGGCCGTCTGCACCGTAACGGCGCCACACCTGCTTGCGGCCCGGCCAGGTAGCCTTATCGGCTGAGCGCTTGCGCCGCGCCAGCCCCGCATATTCCTGTAGCTTGTAGGCGCAATCGAGCGCGGGCGCGTCAGACGACGTTGTCAGGCTGGTGCCGATTCCGAAACCATCGATCGGCGCGCCTTGTCGCGCGAAGCGTGCCAGCTCCTCCTCATCGAGGCCGCCGCTGGCAAAGATGGTCACTTCAGCGAGCCCACCATCGTCGAGGATCCGCCGTACGCTCCTAGACAAGGTCCCCATGTCACCGCTATCGAGACGCACACCGCGCACCGCGATCCCGGCCGCCTTGAGCCGCGGAGCAAGGGCCACGACCTTTCGCGCGGCCGCTTCCGTGTCGTAGGTGTCGATGAGCAGAACCAGATTCTCCGGTCGTGCCCGTGCAAAGCTCTCGAAAGCAACGGTTTCATCGTCAAACGCCTGAATGAAGGAGTGGGCCATCGTGCCGTAGGTCGGGATGTCGAACATCTTCTCGGCCAAAACCGTCGCCGTGCCGGCAAAGCCCGCAATATAGCTGGCGCGCGCAGCCAACAGCCCGGCATCGGCGCCGTGCGCCCGCCTCAGCCCAAAGTCGATCAAAAGCTTGCCCGGCGCGGCCAACACCATGCGCGCCGCCTTGGCGGCAATCAGCGACTGGAAATGGAGCAGGTTGATGATGCGGGTTTCGAGGAGCTGGGCCTCGGGCAGTGGCGCAGTTACGCGCACAATAGGTTCGTCGGCAAAGAAGACGGTGCCCTCCGGCATCGCATGGACATCGCCGCTGAAACGGAATTTCGAGAGATACTCAACGAGCGCAGTTCCAAATCGCCCGCTCTTTGCCAGCCAATCGAATTCCTCGCCAGCGAAGCGCAGATTCTCCAGGAAATCCAGCACGCTCTCCAACCCCGCTGCTATGAGGAATCCGCGTCGGGCCGGAAGCTTGCGAACAAAAAATTCGAATACGGCGGTCTTCGTCTCGCCACGGTCCAGACAGGCCTGGACCATGTTCGGTTGGTAGAGATCAGTGAGCAATACGCTTTTTGCGAGATCCATCGTGGTGCCAACCCGATCACGGTCGATTTGAGGCCCAAGCGCAAATATGCGGGCAACCTGCTGCAAGCGACAGGTGTTCGCCCATCAAGCCGTTGCATTTTTGGCCCCGACCCTGGCGTCGATTCGGCAGCTAGGCGGATGGATTTCTTCTCGACATTCCACGTTGTTTCAGCCGACCCAGCGGATCTCCGGTGCGTTGCGCGGTGTGGGCGGCGGCATGGCCTTGGGGTGGCCGACAATGATCGGCGCAACCGGCACCCAGGTGTCGGGCAGAGTGAGTGCCTTTTTTCCTTCTGGCGTATTGAGAAAGCTTTGCGCGAAGCCAATCCAGCAGGTGCCGAGGCCAGCGGCATATGCGGCGAGCATGAGGTTTTCGGCAGCCAGCGCACAGTCCTCGATGATCCATGGGCCTTGTGCAATCGCAGAAATCAGGATCAGCACTGGAGCGTGATAGAAGATTTGAAACTTTGGATCGCTGAGTAGCGATCGGAAGTGATCGGAATGGGGAGCTACCGGCATCGTAGCGAGCATGTGCGACTTCGCATCACGCGAGATCCGATCGAGCGCATCCTGATCGCGCACCACCGTGAACGACCATGGCTGCTGGTTCACCGCATTCGGCGCATACACGGCAGCGTCGATCAAGCGTCTGATCGTTTCCAAGATCGACAGCTTGCGCCCTGTATTCGCGTACAGAACGCCGACCGGAGATCGCCTCGTTTATGTCCATCACGCTATTCTCCCCAAAAGCCGTGTGAAATGAGGATTCACAAAGGTGAGCGCTGCGACGAGTGCATTGACACGCATCAAGGTCGGCGCCGGGGCCGCTTGGCGGCGGCTGTCTACGCTCGATGCGCCTGGCAGAACTCCAGGCCTTGACGCAAGTCAATGAAAGATCGGTGTTTTCGGCTCAAACGAGCGTTCGTAAAGACCGCTTGGAATCCCCGTTTCGCCACGACGAATGGATGTCGCGCGCGGCCACGGCTGTCATTGATTTTGGTCAAAGGCATATTTTACTGCCCAGTAGGACGAGAGCGCGCCGCCAGGCGCGAACCCGCCAGTGCCGTGTCGGCAGCCTGAACAACATACCGCACGTGAAATTTTAGGTAAGCGCGCTCGCCGAGGCGCTTCCCCGAGGCCCACACTATGATGACCAAGAGTCGGTTTTTGGCATACGCGAGGTCATGCCGCCGACGCCGCAACTTCGCCTGATTAAAGGCGTTGGTCCAATGCCTTTCATTTCCTGACCCCAGCAAAGAAGCAAAGCGATATATGGTTCCAGTCGCCTCCATTGAACATCAGTTGCCTGGAAGGGCGCGCCTGCGCGTTCCGTCAAAGCGCGGCGATTTTCCCTTTTTCGAGAAGGTTGTGCATGAGTTGTCGAAACATCCGTCACTACGCGAATTTATCGCTAGCCCACTCACCGGAAGCATAACCTTGCACTATTCCGAGCCGTTGCAGCCGATTACGGCGGCCGCCGCGGAACAAAAGCTTTTCGACACTGGTCGATCGGAACCACAAAAAGATGGAAGCAAGTCGAAACAGGCTTCCAGATTGCGCGAAGCTTCGGGGCTAGCCGGCGCAACCGCAGCTGGACTGTCCGGATTGGGCCTGTTTCAGGTTGCGCGGGGCAACGTCTTGGGGAGCGCGGTGGAAAACCTATGGCACACATTCGGCGCTCAGCGAATCCTTGGTCGGCCGCACATTGCAGTGGTGTTTGTCGCCCTAGGTATCTATCAGCTGTTACGGGGCCAGATCCTCGGTGCCGCTTCGTCTCTTTTCTTCTACGCGCTGGTTCTGCCCCACATTGCCGCCGTGGAACAGACGAGAGGGGGCAGCTGGGCTTCTGTGGCAGCCCGAACCGCGAAGGATGCGAGCAGCGCCGGAGATTCCGAGGAGGGAGCTGTGGCCCGGACTGCCGGTTCTCTTCTCGACAAGGTCGCCGAGAGGTAACTTGCTGCGCATCTAGCCGCGAAAGAGGGAATTGAAGCAACGCAACACGACGCCACCGTCGCCTCTACGGCGGCCCGCGGTCGCCACCAACGAGTCGGAC
>JASHYD010000616.1 GCA_030043175.1 Xanthobacteraceae bacterium
ACATTCGGGTTCTCAAGCCGGTTCGCGTCGCCGGCGGCGATTGCTTGGGCGAGCTGCGACCCTATCCGCGTGGCTTTCGCCTTGAAGTCGAAATTGCGTTCGACAATCCACTGATCGGGCGGCAGGTGATGGCCTTCGACGTCACCCCGGAATCGTTCCGAAAGGAAGTGGCTCGTGCCCGCACATTCGGTTTCATGCACGACGTCACCAAGCTGTGGAGCGCGGGTTATGCGCTGGGGGCCACATTTGATAACACAGTCGTAGTATCGCAGGACCGGGTGCTCAATGCCGAAGGCTTGCGTTTCGCCGATGAATTCGTGCGGCACAAGGCGCTTGACGCAATCGGCGACCTCGCGTTGGCGGGTTTGCCCCTGATCGGCGCTTATCATTCGGTGCGCGGCGGCCACAAGCTCAACCATGCCGTGCTTTGCGCCTTGATGGCGGACCCTTCGGCGTGGACGGTGGACGCCGGCCGATTCGCGGGCCAGGCCGCTCACCCGCTCGTCGAGCTTGCGGCTCGCCGCCGTCGCGGCCAGGCCGATATCGCGGCTTGAGCAACGACCAAACATGCGCCGGAGTTAGCCTCTGCCACATTGCCGGCCGAATGGTCGCCTATTGGTTGCGCAACCCTTTTCAATGGTTTGATTTTCGCGCTAGGATGCAGTGTGCGTCGCCGGGTGGGCGCGAGCACGGGAGTGATCGGTTGTGATGCTCAACGG
This sequence comes from Xanthobacteraceae bacterium, assembly GCA_030043175.1. The sequence continues at coordinate 720 of JASHYD010000616.1, forward strand.
TCCTGTCACGGGTGCCGGCCGCGTGATCCACGCGCTGGTGCGGCTGCTGCTTGTATTGCCGATGCTGGCCTTTGTGGCCGGCTGCAGCACCTGGAGCCTTTTTGGCGGCGACAAGGACGAAGTGGCGCCGGATGAACCGGCCGAAAAGCTCTACAACGAGGGTGTCTATTACCTCAACGAGAAGCACGACCCGAAGGCTGCAGCGAAAAAATTCGAGGAAGTCGACCGTCAGCACCCGTACTCGGAGTGGGCGCGCAAGTCGCTAGTGATGTCGGCCTACTCGTACTACGACGCGAAGAACTACGATGAATCGATCAATTCCGCAAAGCGCTATATTTCGCTGCATCCAGGCACGCCGGATGCGGCCTATGCGATGTATCTCGTAGGCGCCTCTTATTTCGACCAGATTCCCGACGTCAGCCGCGACCAGGGGCGCACCGAGAAGGCGATGGCCGCACTCGAAGAGGTAATCCGCAAATTCCCCGAAAGCGAATATGCTGCAAGCGCGCGGCGCAAGATCGAAGGTGCGCGCGATCAACTCGCTGCGAAGGAGACGGCCGTCGGCCGTTATTACCAGGGCCGGAAAGATTTCATTGGCGCGATCAACAGGTTCAAGGTCGTAGTAACGCGCTACCAGACAACGCGGCATGTCGAGGAAGCCCTGATGCGCCTCACCGAGTGTTACCTGACGCTCGGCATCGTTGCGGAAGCCCAGACTGCGGCCGCCGTGCTCGGGCATAATTTCCCCGATAGCCCTTGGTACAAGGATGCTTACCGGATGGTGAAAGACCAGGGCTACGAGCCGCAGGAGGACAGTGGCTCGTGGATCAGCCAAGCGTTCCGCAAAATGGGATTAGGGTGAACCGACCGAAGCCTATTCGGGCTCACCCCGGAGACGCGGGATTGGCGCCAGTCTCCACCGGACCCTCCCAACCTTGCCGAAGAGGATGCGAGGGGCGTTCGCGTGCGCTAGCGTGCACCATCGCGATCGGCTAGCCTTGCGTGTGAGGTCGACTCGAGCCAAAGCAAAACCTGTCTTTACCGCGCGCGATGAAATGTCTGGCGCGACGCCTGTTGCCGCGCCGGTAAAGTCTCTCACCCCCGCCGAGGCGCGCACAATATTCGTCGGCCTTATGCTGTCGGTTTTCCTGGCAGCCCTCAACCAAACGATCGTTGCCACCGCCCTGCCGACCATAGGGCGCTATTTCAATGACCTCGAAAACCTATCTTGGATCGTTACATCGTATCTCCTGACCTCGACCGCGGTTGCGCCGCTTTACGGGAAGCTCAGCGATATCCACGGCCGCCGCACCGTCATGCTTGCCAGCATCGGAATTTTCGCAGTTGGCTCGGCGGCATGCGCGGCGGCGCCTGATATGCTCGCGCTCATTTTAGGCCGCGCCCTGCAAGGGATTGGCGGGGGCGGCATTCTGCCCGTGGCGCAGGCGATCATGGCCGACGCGATCGCGCCACGCGAGCGTGGGCGCTATCAGGCCTATATGGCGGTCGTGTGGGTCACGTCCGGGATCGCAGGCCCGATCCTCGGCGGCGTGCTCTCCGAGCATTTCCGTTGGTCGCTGATTTTCTGGATCAACCTTCCACTTGCGCTCGCGGCCGCCATGATGACCTACACGCGCCTTGAAAAGCTGCCGCGCCACGAACGCCGGCACCGGCTCGACATCCTGGGGGCCGGCCTCATGATGGCGACCGCGGTTTCGTTGCTTCTCGCGCTGACCTGGGGAGGCACGCGGTTCGCGTGGATGTCGGCGCCGATCATCACGCTCTTTGCCGGCTCCGCCATGCTGTCCCTGGCGCTTGGTTGGCGGCTAGTCCGTGCTCCCGAGCCGTTCTTGCCGCTGTCGGTGTTGGCCGAGCCGGTCATGTACACCGGCACCGCGGCGAACTCTTTCGCGATGGGCGCGTCGATCGGATTGGTGATCTTCGTACCGCTCTATTACGAGCTGGTTCACCACCTTTCCGCCAGCGATTCCGGGCTCGCGCTCATCCCGCTGGCGCTTACCACGCCCGGCTCGATCCTCTCAGGCCGCGCCATGCTGCACATGGAAAGATACAAATGGGTCCCGGAGGTGGGCCTCGCGGTCGGCATCGTCTCGCTTGGGGTGCTGATCCGGCAGCCTGCGCTTTCGCTCTGGGGCGCGATCGTCATCATGAGCCTTGTTGGCATCGCGGTCGGCACGGTGTATCCGGTGTGCACCGTTTCGATCCAAAATGCGGTGCCCAACCATCAGGTTGGCGTGGCCATGGGGGCCATGAACTTCTTCCGCGCGCTGGCGAGCGCCTTTGCGGTTGCAGTGATGGGGGCTATCCTGCTCGCTGGAATGGGCGTGACGCTTGGGCGGGGAGGCAGCGCCACCGCGGTGGCGGCCAAGTTGGGCAACCTTGAATTTGATTTCGCAGGCGTATTCCGCTGGGTGTTCGTGGCGGCGGAGGGATTTCTTGCCGCCTCCCTCGTCACATTGCTCTTGATGGAGGAACGTCCGCTGCGCGGGCCGGAAAAGGGTGCGAAAGCTGAAGCCCCGGCGGGTTCGTGATCCGACCGGCGGGATGAGGGCGGCATGATGGCGGGCGAGACCGTCGTGTTCGAGTTCGCGCTGATAACCTGGCGCCGACTGATCGTCGGCGCCACTTTGGCGGCCGCCATTGTGGGTTCAAGTCCCGCAGCAGCGCAGGCCTTTCCGTCGCGGCCGATCACCATTGTGGTGCCGTTCGCGGCAGGTGGACCAATCGACACGCTCGCGCGCGTCATGGCGGAGCGGATGCGGGTGCCGCTCGGTCAACCGGTCGTCATCGAAAACGTGACTGGCGCGGCCGGCAGCATCGGAGTCGGCCGCGTCGCTCGCACGACGCCTGATGGCTATACGCTGGTGGCCGGCTTCTGGGGCACGCATGTAGTGAACGGCGCCACCCAGACGCTTTCGTACGACGTATTGAATGATTTCGAACCCATTCTGATGACATCAAGAAACGTGGAGATCCTCGTCAGCAGCAAAACCCTGCCCGCGCGTGACCTTAGAGGCCTCATCGCTTGGCTGAAGGCCAACCCGGAGACGGCGGTGGCGGGAACTGCCGGCGTCGGCAGTCCGCAGCATGTGTTCGGTGCCTTCTTCGAGAAGGCCACCGGCACGAGCTTTCGGTTCGTGCCCTACCGCGGCGGCGCTCCCGCCATGCAGGATCTCGTGGCCGGACAGATTGACCTGATATTCGCTGATCAGACGACGTCTCTACCTCAGATTCGCAGCGGCAGCATCAAGGCCTTTGCGGTGACAGGCAAGAGCCGCCTCGCGGCAGCCCCGGAGATTCCGACAGTGGATGAGGCCGGATTGCCGGGCTTTTACTGCTCCGTGTGGAACGCGCTGTTTGCTCCCAAGGGTACGCCGAGGGATATCATCGCGAGGCTCAACGCGGCTGCCGTCGACGCACTGGCTGAGCCCGCACTGCGCGAGCGGCTTGCCGGCCTCGGGCAGCAGATTGTGCCGCGCGACGAGCAGACGCCGGAGGCGCTCGCCGCATTTCACAAGGCAGAAATCGAGAAGTGGTGGCCAATCATTAAGGCGGCGGGCATCAAGGCGGAATAGATTGAAAACGGGCCACGTAAGGAATATGCGGCAGCGGCCTGCGGGCTGGTTGCCATACTGACTGAGCCGCGCGACCAATCGTCTCCATTCAACATGCGCCGCCGCGCTGGACGCAAACTGACTGACGCGCTCTGGCCCCTTAGGGGACGCTTACTGGACAGGACGGCATCGCTTTGGTACAGGACGCGACCTGCGCGTGACGGCGCATGGGGCGCATAGCTCAGTTGGTAGAGCAGCTGACTCTTAATCAGCGGGTCCAAGGTTCGAGTCCTTGTGCGCCCACCAATCATTTCAATAACTTAGGGCCTCTCGAAGCGGCCATTCCGACGGCCGGCCAGCGGCTATTCCGACAAATCGGCTGCTTTTGTTCGCTCCT
>JASHYD010000617.1 GCA_030043175.1 Xanthobacteraceae bacterium
GCTTGCCTTCGTATCCCGGCGCGCGGCGTTGATGGCCGGCGCCATGATGGCCACTTCGATTCTCCTCGGCGTCGAAGCGCGGCTCGCCAAGACCGACGCGATGCTGCTGCTGACGAGCGTCGCCGCATTGGGCGCGATGGGCCGCGCGTATTTGATGGAAGAGGGCGATCGCGCGACCGGTCTGCCGCCAACGGCGGTTGCGGCAATATTCTGGGCTGCGATCGCTGCCGGAATTCTGATTAAGGGACCGATGATCCTGATGTTTGTGGGGTTCGCCGCCGTCGCGCTCATCGCGGCGGATCGCTCGGCGCGTTGGCTGTGGCGCCTGAAACCCGCGATTGGCGTGCCCTTCGCGCTCGCGCTGGTGATGCCGTGGCTCGTCGCCATCCTGATTCGCAGCGGCGGCAGCTTCCTGACCGACGCGCTCGGCGAGGACATGTTCGCCAAGGTGACCGGGGCGCAGGAAACCCATGGCATGCCCCCGGGCTTCTATTTTGTCGTGTTCTGGGAAACGTTCTTCCCGGGCGCCATGCTGGCCGGTCTCGCAGTGCCGGCGATCTGGCGCGCGCGCGCCGAACCCGGTTGCAAGGTTCTGCTCGCCTGGGTGGTGCCGGCCTGGATCGTACTCGAATTGGTGCCAACAAAGCTGCCGCATTACGTCCTGCCGCTCTACCCGGCGCTCGCGATCCTGATTGCGGGGGTCGTTGACAGCCATTCGCTTTCGCGTAATCGCTGGCTGGTCCGCGGAACCATTTGGTGGTTCATCCTGATGATGGTGGTGGCACTGCTTTTGATCGCGCTGCAAATCGTCGTCGGCCAGCGGCTCGGCCTGTGGACATGGTCGTTCGGGGCAGCGGCGGTGATCTTCTCGCTGTTCGCTTGGCTGCTCTATGAGGTCGACGGCGCGGAAGCATCGCTGGTGCGGGCCACGGCGGCCTCGCTGATGCTCGGCTTCGCCGCCTACGGGGCCACTTTTCCGGGCCTGCGCGGGCTGTTTCCGTCGGTCGGTCTTGCCAATTACATGCACGGCGCCGGTTGCGCCGATCCGGTGGCCGTGACGGCTGGTTTCCACGAGCCAAGCCTGGTTTTCCTTGCGGGTACCGGCACCAACCACGGCGTAGGCTCCAGTGCGGCGGATTTCCTGCTCGGCGGGCCGTGCCGGTTCGCATTCGTCGACAGCCGCCAAGAGCGCGCATTCGTGCAGCGCGCCGATGCGATCGGTCTTCGATACGCGACCGGGCCGCGCATTGAGGGCTTCAACATTAGCAGCGGTCAAGCCGTCACTATCGCGACTTACCGTTCGGAACGCTCCTCATGACGGCCTCCGGCCGGGCCAACACGGATGGTGGGCGCGCCGGCGAGGCGCGCGCCTTCTTTCAGAACATTCGTGCCGGCCTTGGCGCCGTGCTGCGCCCGCCGCGGGACCGTCAAGCGCACTTCGTTCCAGCTTGGCGACGCTTGAAAATCCAAGCGGCGCTCGCGATTTGCGCAGTAGCGCTCTCGATGCTGTTCCTCGATGCGCCCGCGCATGAATTCGCCTCCCAGTTGCCGGCTTGGCTGATCGATGATGCCTATGAGATCACCGATTTTGGCCGCTCCGGCTGGATTCTCGTCCCGCTCGGCACGGTAATCGTCCTGATTACCTTGTCGGCCTCGCGGGCGCTCGACGCAATGTCGCGCGCGCTGCTCGCCGCGGTGGTGGTGCGGCTCGGATTCGTGTTCATTGCGGTCGGCCTGCCGGGGATTGTGATCACCCTGTCAAAGCGATGCATCGGTCGCGTGCGGCCGTCCGCGGCCGGACCGTTCGCCTACGAGCCGTTTTCGTGGCGCCCCGAATACGCAAGCTTCCCGTCCGGCCATGCGACAACGGCGTTCGCCGCATTGGTTGCGTTCGGATTGGTGTTTCCTCGCATCCGTCCCGTTCTGTGGCTTTATGCGCTCCTGGTTGGGGCGAGCCGTGTCATCGTTTCCGCACACTATCCAAGCGACGTGATCGCGGGCGCGGCGTTTGGAGCGTTCGGCGCCCTGTTGGTGCGAGACTGGTTTGCCGCGCGCCGACTCGGGTTTTTCGTCGGCCCTGATGGCGCCGTTCATCCGATGGCGGGCCCATCGCCACGGCGAATCAAACAGGTTGCCGGCGCGCTGATTGCCTCATAAAAACGCCCCTCCCTGGCCCGCTGCTGCGTTCACGCCACGCTCCGCGTGCGGCGGAGCAGGGCTCCACAGGACGCGAAACACAAACTGGTGGAGAGGCCCCTGGATCCCGCAACTGCGCGATCCGGTCTTCTCCAAAGCCCATCGCCAAGCTGCGGCAAAGGCGGGTGGGCAAGGAACACGCCGAGCGGAAGAAGCGGATTTTCTCTGATGGCTGAGGACGGCTCCTTTCCATCCGACGCGCCGGCACCGCGCATCTCGGTCGTCGTGCCGGCGCGCAATGAAGCCGGCAATATCGCGCCGCTGGTCGAAGAGATCGTACGGGCGCTCTGCGCTTTTGCGCCGAACGAAATCATTTATGTCAACGACGGATCGCGCGACGATACCGAGGCCGAACTGCAGGCTTTGATGAGGGTTCACGGTTCGCTGCGCCAAATCAAGCACGAGGTTTCGTGCGGTCAATCCGCGGCGGTGCGCACCGGCGTTGCCGCGGCTCGCGGCCCCATCGTCGTGACGCTTGACGGCGACGGTCAGAATGATCCGGCCTTTCTGCCCGCTTTGGTAGCCGCTTTGGAGCGCGATCCGGCGGTCGGACTTGTGGCTGGCCAGCGCATCGGTCGCAAGGCGACCGGGTTCAAACGGCTGCAATCGCGAGTTGCCAATGCGGCGCGCAAGGCTATTTTGCGCGACGGCACCCGCGATACCGGCTGCGGGCTCAAGGCGTTTCGCCGCGAGGTCTTTCTGGCGCTTCCCTATTTCGACGCCCTGCACCGCTTCCTACCCGCGCTGGTGCGGCGGGAGGGTTACAAGGTCGGCTATGTGGATGTGGTCGACCGGCCGCGACTGCATGGCACCTCGAATTATGGTC
>JASHYD010000003.1 GCA_030043175.1 Xanthobacteraceae bacterium
CATTCCAATTTAGCGCTGATTTGATATCTGTCCCCGGCCGGGGAACACGCAGTGTCCCAATGCCCAGGCAAACCCGGTCGCATAACACCCGTAGCCGCTTGGGACGATCTCACAAGGGAGAGAGCCGTATGAACGCCAGATTAGGGGTGCTCCTGTTAGCATCCAGTGCGATGATTGTGCCGGCAGCGGCACAGCAAGGCCAGCCGAATGCCAACCAGGCTGCAGCCAAGGCGATATTGCAAGCCGCGGACGCCGCGATCGGCGCCAGCAAAGTGCACTCATATGTGTCTTCGTCAACCGGCTGGCGGGGATATCCGGGCCAGCAGTTCGCTCAGGGCGACCTGCCGCGTACGGATCTGAAGAGCGACGTCGACAGTGTTGACTTCGACAGCAAGTCGGCGAAGTCAGACTATGTCCGCGTTCAGGGCAACAATATCGCCCGCGGCGGCGGCGCCGGCTTCCCGGTCCAAGGGGAGCAGCACTTTACCGAGTTCGTCAACGGCAATATCGCCTGGAACCTGAACCCGCAGGGGCAGCCCGCGCGGCAGTTGGCAACCGAGGCGGGCGATCGCCAGCTCGCCATCTGGTCGAACCCGATCGGCTTCATCAAGGCGGGCTTGGCAGCTCCTAACGCGGCGGCGACGGACCGTTATTTCGGCCGGACCAATCGCACCGTCAAAGTCGTCGCGTTCTCGGTGAAGGTCTGTGACGGCCCGCAGCCGCAATGCACGCGCCGCCTGACCGGCGAGTTCAATAACGACAACATGCTCGAGCGGGTGATCACTTGGGTTCCCGACCCCGTGCTCGGCGACAAGATGGTCGAATACCGCTGGAGCGATTATCGCGACGTCGGCAATGGCGTGAAGTACCCGTTCCGTCTCCACGCCCATATGGGCGACCATCCGCTGATCCCAGGCGGCCACAACTACCTCGATCTGCGGGCACAGGACGTCAAGATCAACGTCGCCGATGCCGCGCAGGCGGTTCCGGACGCCGTGCGCGACGCCCCGGTCCCCACCCAAACCAACGTGGTCTCGACCCAACTCGGAGCTGGCGTCTACCTCATCGGCGGCGGGTCGCATAACAGCGTCGCGGTCGAGTTCAAGGACTACGTCACGGTAATCGAGGGGCCGCTGAGCAACCAGCGCACCAACGCAGTGGTCGCCGAAGTCCACAAGCTCTTCCCCAACAAGCCGATCCGCTACCTTGTCAACACCCACAATCACTTCGATCATCTCGGTGGCGTGCGCGGTTTTGTGGCGGAAGGCGCGACGGTCATCACTGACGACCGCAACCGGAACTTCTACACACGCGTCGTGTTGGCGCCGCAGCCGCGGTCGCTGCAGCCCGATCGGCTGTCGCAACGGCCGTTTGCGCCGACCGGTCCGGGAACGCTGGAATTGCAGACGTTCACCGACCACTACACCATCAGCGACGGCAATCAGACCATTGAGCTCTATCACGTCGATGGCCTCAACCACAGCGACAACATGCTGATCGCCTATCTGCCGAAGGATAAGATCGTGGTCAACGCGGACCTTTACGGCCCGCCCCCCGCCGGAGGCAATTTGGCGAATGTGAACAACAACGCCGTTGTGTTGTATCGCAACCTCAAGCGTCTGAAGCTCGATGTGGCGACGCACGTGCCGATCCACGGCAATCCTGGCTCGAACGCCGATTTCGAGCGGATCGTCGGGCCAGTTGCGGCACGGACCCCGCAGCAGGGTGACGGGGGCTGAGAAATCTTGCATCTCCGGGCGAAGCGCAGAGCGCTTCGCCCAAATCACGTGGCGGCCATTGCGTGCTGCGCTGCAATTTCCGAAGTTGGGTCAAGGGTGGCGACGAAAAATTATCCGCGCGGCAGCTGCATTGGACTGATCTTCGAACAGCGCCGCCTCATCCCCTTGACGTGCCTCTGATGTCAATAAGTCCTATTTGGCGGCCGCGGCGTCGCGCGCGTCATGGCCTGCGCACACCCGCCACCTGCGACAGGTCACGATGGGGTTCACCGCAAACGTAGTCTTCGAGCCGAGTGTCGCTACGCAATTTATAAACGAAGCGCGCCTGCCAATCCCGGGTGTAATATTGAGGATCGTGAATGGTGATGACGTCCTCAATCTCGGTCGGGCTAATCCGGCGGATACGCTCCATCGCCGTCATCTCGTCGGTATGCGGTGCGCCGGTGGCGTCGATGAAAGTCTTCTCGTTGAAGCCTCCGGTGTGGATCACCAGCGTATTGCCCTCGAAGTGACCGATTGAGTGACCGTTGTAGTACGGGAACACTTCCTGCTCCCTCGCTGTAGGCATCGGCTTGTCCAGGGCGACGACGCGGATCTGGTGGTTGAGCTCGTGGATGATGGTGACCTGCCCGGGCGGCGCCTGAATGATCTCGAACGGATAGGGCGTGGCCAGCACGCGGGGCAGCCCGTCGGGCACACAGAATTTTCTCGCCGTATCGGTAATCGACCCGTCTTTCAGACCCGCCATGTTCTTTTCATAGGTGGCCTTGCCCTGAGCCGTCAGCGGAAGCTCGCCGCCACCCACGAGCTGGATTTTGGCATGGTATTCCGTTGCCCAATAGGTTCCGGAAACATCCGGCGTTTGGGCACTGCCCGAACCCGCCAGTGCCGACATGGCAAGCAGCGCCGCAGACGCCGCGCCGGTACGAGCAAAAACCCAAACGATTCCCATGTGCCTCTCCCGATCTGTTAATCGGCCGAACCAGCTTCCACACTTGGTGCGAAACAATCGGTTCGATCTTACCATCACGTTAGCATTCCACGCGCCGGGAAAAAAGGGCTTTTGGGCTTCTCGACATAGGACACGAGGATCGGCGGCAAG
>JASHYD010000618.1 GCA_030043175.1 Xanthobacteraceae bacterium
TCTCTTCACTCAGCGATGTCGCGGACGACGTCGAGAAGGCGGGAATACTCTTTTCCCAGCGTCCTTCGCCATGCGGACCGCCCGACAATCATCTATCTCGGTGCAATATGGCGATCTTTTCCCGGTTAGCGCAAGGGTGCTGCGTCCATGATGGCCCGCACCACAATAACCTCCGATCAGAGGCCGCATATTGCTGCACGCCGACAGATCGATGAAATCTCGCGACGCGCGGGCCGAGCCATACATCTGGGTCATTCGCGTCGTTTGCCTTGTGTCCACGCTCCGTCCGGTTGTCCTCCAAAACTTACCCGCAGCGCAGCGTTGCTGACAGCATAGAAACTACGACGCGCGATTCAAAAAAATCGGGAGCCCGCGCTTATTGGCGTAGATGGGACGATAGCGCTCAGTGTCATAGGTCGTGGCAACGTCCAACCCACGCGGCCCGAGCTGCGCGTCAGGAATAGGGACAAGATCGTAGCGGCCTTCCACTAACGCTGACATGAGACCCGTCTTACCTTCCACGATTGCATCGTATGCCACGTTACCGAAGGTTATGGCGACGAGCTTGTCGATGAAGTCTGGGTCGCCCGATCGCAGCTCGTATGTGAGATCGGAGACGATTGTCTCCTCTCCGATATACCGCCCGATCTCGTCGGCAAGCAACTCGGCGACATTTGCCCTCCTGCGATGGCCATAGGCATCAGGCTCGCCATACTCCTGCACCTTGTAGCCCTCCCACTCGGCGCCCTCGCTAAGCACGACCATCGCATAACTGCTCGGGTTGGAGCGCTTGTCCTCGATGAGCAGCCGGACGAGTTTGTCGAGGTTGACTTTGTACTCGGGTATGACGCATCGGACAGAGCTCGCATATGCCGTGTACAGCGCTGTAAACCCGGCATCGCGCCCGAAGACACGGAAAATGCCGATCCGCTGGAGCGAGCTGACGGAGGTGTGTTGACGCTGAATGGCCTCGCTGGCCCGCGTGATAGCTGTCGAGAAGCCGATGCAGTACTCGGTGTTGTGGACGTCATTGTCCATCGTCTTTGGGATCGCAATGATTTTGACGCCGAGCGTGTTGAGCTTGGCCGCGTAACTCAGCGTGTCGTCTCCGCCGATCGCAATCAGATGCTCGATGCCGAGGGCCGAGAGGTTCGCCAGCACTCGGCCGGTGACGTCCCACGTCTCGGTCGCGGCGCCGCCGCCGGTACTCACGGAGACTGATGAGTCCTTATCGGAGAGATGATGGGGCAGCCTTTGCATCTTGGACGGATTGGTGCGACTTGAGTGCAGCATGGTTCCGCCACGTCGATCGATGGTGCGGGTATTTTCACGGTTCAGGTGGACGATGTATTGGGACCTGCTGACCGGATCTTCGATGTTGAGGTGCGTGAGCGCTTCCCAGCCACGGCGAAGACCGATGACCTCCACATCGTTCTCGCTGCCGCGATAAGTCACCGTCTTGATGACCGCGTTGAGGCCCGGTACGTCGCCACCGCCAGTGAGGATGCCGATGCGCTTTCTCGTCATGCCGACCCCTATATTGGCCGCAATTCCCGGTTTCGCGGCTAGCGGCCCAGCAACTTATTTCTCGGCCGCCGTGTCGAGAAGAGAACCGACAGTGCCGGCCACGGTTTCCTCCTCAGAATCGCCGACGCTGCTCACATCCTTGGCGGTCCGGGCTGCGACCGAAGCCAAGCTGCCGCCTCTTGCCTGTTCCATGGCGGCAAGGTGGGGCAGCATCAGCGTGTAGAAGAAGAAAGACGAAGCGGCACCGAAGATCTGGCCCCGGAGCACCTGATAGACACCCAGGCCGGCAAACACCAAAGCAATCTCCGGCCGACCAAGGATTCGTTGGACGGCGAACGCGTGCCATAAGTTTTCTGTTGCGCTCCCTAACACATTGCCCTGCGCAACCTGAAACAGGCCCAACCCGGATAGTCCAGCTGCGGTTGCGCCGGCTACCCTGGAAGCTTCGCGCAACCCGGAAGCCTGTTCTTTGCTTTCTTCGTCTTGTGGTTTCGATCCACCAATCTCGAAAAGCTTTTGTTCCGCGGCAGCCGCAGTCATGAGCTGCAACGGCTCGCAATAGTGCAAGGTTATGCATCCGGTGAGTGGGCTAGTCATTTCCGGTGGTTCTGGAAGGGCGGCATCAACATTGCCGTGTTGCCCGCGTCGCCACGTACCTTCTCGACGAAGGCAACGTGCCGCCACGTATTGGCTGACAGCGAACCCGTGTTGTCGTAGCTCGTGCCGGTGAGCGTCAAATTATCGGCGGGCAACACGTTCCATTCCTTACATGCCACCTCGCACCGCCCTCAACCTGCTCGCCTTCGCCTGGCACTCGGCGCTCGATGTCGGCGAGCCGCCCTGGCAGGCGGCGCGCCAGGCTGCGGCGAAGCGATCGAGCTTCTTCACCCATATCCTGACCTTGACGAGCTATCTGGTCTTCCCCTCCTGGTTGGTCCTCATCGAAGCCCTGACCACCTTCACGATTCCCCCGGAACTGCTCCAGACCCAGAAAATCGAATAGAACCAACCTACTTTTAGAATTGCTGAAGAGATGGCGAGTGAATTGTCATACGTCACTTATCTTGTTACGGTATCGACTCGATGCGCGTGCTCCTCGGGCTCGATTAAACGAGCGGCATGCAGGCGGCCTTTGCGCAGGTTGCAGGTGAGCGACTTATTCTCGTGAATGCTGGTATTCGGCTCGCCGACCACAGCGGTTAGCGCATTCGCGATGTGGCCGGTGGCGTAGCCGGACCAGCCATAATGCCACAGCAGGCCGACATGGTAGAGCTTACGATGATTGACGTTCAACGGCCGCAGTCACCCGGTAACAACCGCACGGGTCTCGATTTCGCGCAGTTGAAATGACGACCCAGTCGAGATTGTCGATGCCCAGCTCCTCCGCCAGCTCCGGAGGGATTTCGGCAAAGCCTTCGGGCCGCAATTCGGCTGTGAGCGGCACTGACCGGGTGGGCGTGCAACGAGCAGCCGTGCCGCTAGTTGCGACGATTCGATGCTCTTGGCGGCATCCGACCGATCACTCTGTCCGAACAGTTGGTGTGGCAGGGACCAGTCGCGGAGAAAACCGCGCATTACCTCGGCGAGGCTGCGGCGAAGCCCATGAGAAGCCTCGCTCGTGGTTGCATCCGCGAGGTCAATCCCTTCGGCTATCCCGGCCACCAAATGCTCGGGTTTCCTGTACCGGACAGTGATGTGCCGCCGGCCACGGGCGAGTGCCCGCAAATCCTCAGGATTGAGGCGCAGCGCATGCGAGGCGATCAACAACCGATGGCCCCTGCTGTCGTCTTCCAAAAGGAACCGACCCTCCTGGACGACAACAATGCGACCGGTGGCCTTGAGCATGACTTGCTACGTCACCTGCTGACGAGGCCGGCAGGAACTTGCCGGCCGCCGTTCATTGCGAACCCTCCAGGAGGAAAATGCGGGTTCGGCACAAGAAGCCGCGGCCAGTTCAGGGATCAGCCTGCGGCGGGTGACCGCACCTTATCTCCGGCCGCCTGGGATGGGCGACGTCGACGGTGCAGCCCCTGTCGTGCCTGACGGCATGATTATGTCAGTGACGCGCATGTCTTTCGGATCGATCAGCAAGATCTCGTTGTTGGCGAGCTTGGCGTATTCAAGGCCCTTCGCGGCCGGAACCGTAGCGGTAACGTTAGATGGTAGCTGACGCGTGGGCATGGATTGCGGGACTGACGCACCGACCTTGGGTTGGAATCCTGCCGGAGCGGGCTGCCCCTTTTCACTCTGGACGCTCTGCATGATCATTTGCTTTTGTTGAGCGGTCAGATTGAGCTCTGCTGAGGCGACAGTGATACTGCCAACACAGGCGGCCACAACGGCCGCACCGTAAAGACTCTTACGCATTATCTTCTCCGGTTTGCCCCGCGCGGTGTGTGCTTTTTGAACGCAAGTCGTGACGGGATGTTCCTCGATTCGAGCGCCGCGCGTCGCGGCGCCTCACCGCGACCGTGTAAGGATAGAAAATGCAATCACCGCACGCGACAATCGAGGCTGGCCACATCCGCTCAAAGAGCACGGCTCACATCTGTCCACCAAACCTCTCTCGCCGGTCCGAATTCGCCGCGGTCAAATGAGCGAGATGTCGGTCAACTCATAGCTGCGGGCAAGAATCACCCGCTGCCTCTCCATTTCGAGCAAGTCGGCCTTCCGCGCCGAGTCGTCTGTTCTTTCCGCCTGCAGTTTGCATCGAGCGCGCGCCGGTAGCAGGACTGGCTTGCTACGCCTGCACGCTCTTGAGCTGCCCTGATGTGCTGTTTGACTGTCTCGGCTAGAACTTCAACCTCTGTGCCCAGGATTTGACCTTCTTGGCGTTCGCACGACGGGGGAGGAGGAAATCTTTGACCGACAATCGCGCGCGCCTGTGTGCGAGCGCTCGTTGAAACGCTGGAGCGCGGTGGAGTGATGTTACGATCGCTAAGACTTTGCTCAGAATTACCCCGGACTTAATTCTGCATCCCGACTACCGACCGGGTCGCGCGTCCCAAGGACGGGGGCCACTTCACCCACTCCTTCCTATCGCGAAACCCGCGGCGTCCAGGTCAGGCAGGCCGTGCGGGCTTGTGGGGTTGTTGGCACGGCTCCCGTGAGCCCCTTGCTTTTATGGCCCGTTGGGGGCTGTCTCGGTGCAACAATTTTGTTGTGTCTTCGGTGGGTCGAGAAGCGGTCGATTTGGTTACAGGGTGTTGATCGGAGGCAACCGAGCGCACCGCCTGTCGTCCAAGAACTCCGCGGATGCCCCACGGCGGAACACCAGGAGAGAAGCGCAGTTATCGGCTTATGCGGGCGCTTCTCGTGCACAACCCCACGGCCGGGACCGAAGGCCACGATAAAAACTACCTCATCCATGCGCTGCAGCTTGCCGACATAAAGGTCGATTACGTGTCGACCAAAGACGACGACCTGAAGCGTGCTTTGAAAAGGGGGTGCGATGTTGTCATCGCGGCCGGCGGCGACGGCACTATAGCCTACGTCTTCCTGCATCTGGCGGACCGATCGATACCGGTTGGTATCCTACCTCTGGGCAGCGCTAACAACATCGCTCGCTCGCTTGGAATAGCCGGGACGCCGGCCGAACTTGCGGAGCAGTGGCGCGCCGGGCGCGTGCATTCCTTTCATCTGGTTGAAGTCACTTATGGCAGGGACAAAAGGGAATTGTGCGCGGAGGGTTTCGGTGTCGGTCTTATGGCGGCCCTGATCAAGCGGCGCAAAGGAAAGAAGACGGGCGGCGCCGACGACATCCGCCGCGGGCGGCGTGCTTTGATAGCGTTGGCGAGGGACACAGAGCGACTCGAACTGGAAATCAATATCGATGGCAGGACGTGGAAGAGGGATCTGATATCGGTCGACGTTCTTAATATTCCGTTCACTGGCCCTGCATTGCCACTCGCCCCTCGTGCGGATCCCGGCGATACGCTCCTCGATGTAATCGGCTTCGAGAGCGACAAGCGCGACGAACTTATTGAATGGATTAAGAGCCCACAGGCAGCCGCGCCGCCGGCCAGCGCGCGGCGCGGCGAGCAGATCGAAATACGCTGGCGCTACGCTGACAGTCGGCTCGATGATGAAGTGGCGAAAGGCAAGTCGGAATGGCAGCACGCGCTTATTCGTTGCCATCCCGAGCCCTTGCGTATTCTGGTCTCCGCCAAGCATCCCGTCGTCAAAAACGCGCCAACGAGTGGCGATCGCACTTAAGAATATGCCGTTGACAAGAGGACATCAAAAATGGTCCTCGCGCGCTGATCCTTTCTGAGGCCTCTCCGGTCATCACTGGGCTGGTTGCCGACCCCAGCGCGAGCTTGCGCCACAGGTGTGCGAGTTGGTCGAGATCCAGTTGCGGGAATCCGACCGCATTGCCGAGCGGCCTGCGAGAGGAAGCGGCGGCGACCGGCCGACGCGGATGTTGTCTCGATCAGAAGTTGACCGAGATCATCAAAATGCACTGCGCATCCCAACGGGGCCAAACTCGCAGCATGCATTGTGGATGGGATCGCGCGGCTACCCAACCATAAGCCGATTCGGACGAGCCGCGACGCCTAAATCGGCATCATGGCAATATGGCCTCAACTTATCCACAGGGCTTTTTTCGGCCTGGCCATGGGTATAAAGCCATAGCGTTCGAGGCTTGCACCGCTTAGGGCAGCGACCGGTGGGGGATGGTGCCATGGCAATGCTTGAACGAGACAGCGTTCATATCGGAATAGCGACGACCAGGAACGAGCACACTGCGGCGGTATTCCGCTCGCGTGCCGAAATGCGGGAACTTGTGTCGGGGGCGCGTGACGCCGTTGCGCTATCGCGACAACTCATCGCCGAGATCGATTCCGCCCTTCCGGGCGTGAGCCTTCGTCAGCCGAAGCTAGAGGCGTTACCTGCAGACTTGCGGCATTTGTCGAACGAGGCGCCTCGAAACGGTCCGAGTGGTCCCGTTCGGTTTGCGCGATAAAGTGAAGGTCCTTGTCGGCAACCGGCGATGAGAACCGGGCGTTGCGTGTGGCGGATTGTCACTGAATGGAACCTGGCAATTTCTGGAAGGTTCGTAGGTTTCGGACTCTCAGAGCTCTATTTCGAGATAATTAGTTCATTTGGGCGAAATAGGACTTTAAACGCCGGCAATGGCTGGTGGCACACTGGGCGGGAAGGCTGAGAGGTACTTGTTCAGACCAGACGCCATGAAATTTGCCGACTCCCTGCGGCCCAGCAAAAAGCCAAGGTCATCCACCGCGACTTTAGTTTCAGCCCCTCATTGCAGTGGTTCGGCCGAGTCCAAGGCGCACCGGCAATCGGGGTCCGCCTATCAGGGGTGCCAGCGGCAAGCGGCTCCGAATATTGCAGAACCGGGTTGCGACCTGGAGCAAGGGCCGACCGCGTGGTCAATTTGAGCCGTTATGCGAAGGAAAGATCGACAGCTATGAAGTGGCGAAGCGCGCGACGTGCGCAGGGACGGAACAACTCGGTAATGAGTTCATCGACCGGGTAGCCGAGAATGCTGCAGAGAGTGTATTTACCCTGAGCCAGCGGCTGTCGCGACCGCGTGCTCCGACTGCCGCGTTTTCGAACGCCGCTCGCAACCGGCCTCGCTGTTGCGTATCAATCCAAGTTGGATCTGTTGGTCGGCGAGAGGCGCCTCGGCGTCCATTCGCGCCGAAATCGCCGTCGATTTTTCCGTCAACGCACTCTCAACGGGTCGAACAAAACGGCTCCACCTGCGTGTCAATTTCAGTAGTAAAGCCTACCGTACGGCCCAAGGGCTCGCCGACGCCGCGACTGCGACAAAGTAAAGCAGGAAGGGCTTGCCCGGAATATCGGCAACACTTGCGGTCGTTCAGTCAATCGCACATCAGACGATGCGAGGCCATCCTGCCGCCCAAGACTTTGGTCCACGTTTTTGACGGCCGTCTGGGGGACTTGGCGAGCGCACATACCCTATCGAGCGAGTCGCGCTTCGAAAGCGCCAATCTCGCGGAGTTGGTCCGAAAGCTACTTGGCCCTTATGCAGTCGAGGGCCCCGAGCTGACCAGTGCTACCTTGATTTGGGTCCTAAACCGTCCGCCAGTGATCGGCTTTTTTCTTATCATTGATGTGTCGCACGCGAGCGACATGAGGGGTATGGCCGTGGCCTTTCGCCCAGTCAATCGCTTCATGCTGGGTTTTGAAAGTGCCAAGCACATGGTCCACATGGTCCTCGACGACATAGTCCTCGACGGCGCTGCCGACTGGGCGCCCTTTGGGCCGCGGCTCTACGTATACGTTTGCCATTCTCATCTCTCGCGGTGACAATCCGCCGACTGAGGATCCCTTACGGATCCTAAGTCTTTAATCCGACACTATAAAAAAGGTTCCCAACCGCCGGCGGGGCTCGCCACGGTTGCAAAAGCTGATTTCTTCCGGCCGAGGAACGCCAGGTAGTCCTCCGGCAGGTCTGTCCGAAGGTGTCCCGCGCAACTTCGAATTCACGTTGCTCGGCGTTGATTTCCGCGAGTAGGTCGTCGCCGATATCCCCTGCGTCTGTGCGATCTAAAGGAGCACACCCATGCTGCAATCGCCTGCGTGCCCGCTTCGCCCATCTCGCGGACGGGCTGTTCGGCCCGTCGATTTGGCACGCCTCCTATGCACCGCTTCGCGGTGGCAACACCGCTGCGCAGCGGCATCAAGCACCTCGCTGAACCTCCGCCGGCGGTACTCGCTAACGGCCACCGTAGAGAACGATGATGCGCGTGCCGACGAATTTTGCGCGGTGACGGAAAACCAAGCCGGTTTTAACGGTTTCAACGATGGCGAGGAGCCGAAGCCCGTCATCGATCGCTTCGGCAATCCAACGGTGTCGCCTGGGAACGTAGCCAAGATGAATATCTCCATGCCGATACGACACGGCGTGTTTGTCGCCTGCGTCAGCGCGCTCGCGGACGAGCACGAGTGCTTCGCCCGGTCCAAGGTGGTCACGTGCATACCGGCAGCGCTCGATCCCGGCGGGCGATTTGCTTCGCAGCTCTGCTATCCAGCTCGGGTAGGAACGCACACTGTGCTCCTTGAGCAAGGCCAACGCGCTGGCCCTGCGGCGCTGTTGGGTGATCTGCTCACGCTTGCCGTGCGGTCGAAGAAGCACGGCGTGGATCGCCGGCAGGGCGACTGCGGGCCAAGCTAACAGTGCGCAGACGACACCGTAGAGGTACCATGGTGCCATCCGGCGTCGCTTCCAGCGAGCAATCAGCGCAGGCGCAAATCCGATGGCCAGCACCACGCCGATTGGCCTGACCTGCTGCAGCCACCCTATTGTTGCTTCGTTCATGTGGCCTCGGCTACGGGCGCCGATGCTCGCCCGAGAAGAGCATGGTCGGTCCTCGCTGCGGGTGATGCCAAGACGGACACCGAGGGCGACGCCAGCCGTTCATCGAGGCAAGTCAGCTTGTCGTAAAGTCGCCGATCATGGGCCGCACCTGCGATCACGCCACGCCGCGGGCGCCCGAGAGGCATTCGCACCTGAACGTATCTGAGTCGTAAGCCGCTGATTGTTCGGTAGCCGACATATCGTCAACCTCTCCTGCTTCAATTCGCGGTTCAACGACCGGCGCCGGGATCGCGCCGCCGAATGGCACGCCCTGCTCTCCGATCTGCTCGCACGCAGGGCCGTTGCCGATCCCGGTTCCGGCGTTCCTCGCCCTACCAATAGACGTCGCGCGACGCGTTGCGATCGCGGCCTTCAGTGCCGCATTCGGCGCAAACGAAAACACGCCTTCATGTCGGAATTGATGCAGCCGCATTGGCAACAAGTCTGACTCGACGGGAACCATTTTTTCGACCAGCCGCCCTCGCCAATCGGAACGCGGTGAACGTTACCAACCTGGACATACCAGCGTCGGCGACGCTCAGTGCCAAGTTCGGGTTACGCATCAGGCCTTTGACATTCAGCGTCTCGAACTTGATGACACCTGCTGTCAGCAGGTGGGAAATTTGGTGAAGGATGTTGTTTCGCCGCTCGCGCACTTTGCGGTGGATGACCAACGCAATAGACGGCAGCCTTGCCAACGAATTTCTTCTTTGGCTCGGGAAAGCCCAGCCTTACGGTGTTCGAAGCAGGTTCGCAGCGCACCATCGAGGCGAGTGGCACAATCGAGAACGGCATGGGCTGGCAGATCGGCAAGCCGATCGGTGCCTGTGGTCGTCTTCATCCTCACGGCAGGGCGTTGCAGGTCGGTGCGAATGAATTTCTTCGAGATGGCGTATTCGGCTTTGCGCCCGACACGATCATTCGCGGAAGGCTCGGCTTGCGAATGAGGCCACGGTCGACTTTGCCTATAGCGAGGTCAGACTGTCGCGGACGCTTTCCAGTATCTCGTCGGAGAGTCGGGGGTCATCGACGGCGCGCGCCAAAGTCAGCGCCCCAACGGCCGCCGACAGGAGATGGATCGCGTTGCGGCGCGCGGCGCCCTTGCGCTTCCACCGAAACCGCGCGGCCATCCTGTCGATCATGTGCTTCACCCGCTGGGTGAAGGGCCTGCGGGCCGCAGAATCGCGGGCGATCTCCGGCCCCAGCGCTGCCATAATGCAGCCGGACCCCGGATGATCGCGATGCGCTGCGCTCAAATAGCCATCGAGGAAGGCCCGCTTTGGGTCACCTGCATTTGCCGTCAGAGCGTAAATTCGGTTGTCCGATTGCGCGAATGCGCGCTCCACGGCCTCGGCTTGCAGTGCGTCCTTCGAAGGGAAATGCGCATAGAAGGCGCCATGCGTGAGCCCGGCGGCCTTCATGATGTCGGCAACACCAGCGCCGTCGAAGCCGCGCTCACGAAACAGCCGCGCGGCCTCCCTCAGAATTCTCTCGTGCTTCTCGGCCGTCTGGCTGGCGGGATAGCGCATTGTTCCGGTCTCGCTGGCTCCTGTCGATAAATCATCGGTGGGGCTCTTGAAAGCAAATATGATGATCATCATGTTTGCGCAAGTATGATGGTCACGACCGGGAGCAAGACAGGATCATGAAGGTTGCAGGATCAATCGCCCTGGTGACGGGCGCCAACCGGGGCCTCGGCCTCGCCTTTGCCGAGGCGCTTGTGGAGATGGGGGCAGCGAAGGTCTACGCCGCGGCGCGCAATCCGGAGGCCGTTACCCTGGAGGGTGCCGTGCCGCTGAAACTGGACGTCACCAGCGACGAAGACGCCGCCGCGGCGGT
>JASHYD010000619.1 GCA_030043175.1 Xanthobacteraceae bacterium
TGCCGAGTTGCGCAATGCACAAAAGTCATCGGCTAACTGAGGTACTGCGGACGTGTCGGGCGAGTGACAAGCACAGCCGTTTTTGACCCGGAGCTGCCGTGACGGCCGAAGATCGTGGGACGGCTCAATGAGCGAAGCGCATTTGCGCCGCCTGATCGGAGTGCTGACGGGTTCGCCCCCAATGGCGCAATAAACCGATTGCGCCATTCGACGGAGGCACATTGCACTGGGGATTGCCAGGCCGCTACTACCGACTTGCGCTCGATTGTCCTGGCCAAGTGGTATCGATTGCCAGCGCTGGGTTAGCTGTGATCTTAAGGTTCGCGCAGTGGTGGTAGCTGTAATCTCCATCCCGATTGAGAGCGTGTTCACCCATCCAAAAGATGATCTGCAGCGTGCATTTCTCGCAGTTGATGTTGGGGAGGCGAAGGTCGGCCTCATGAAATGAGCCCGGGGCTGGACGTTCGGTGTGGACGAACAGCCCGTCCGCCAGCAGCGGCGGCCTCGGGTCTGTATCGATCTTCGCAGAGACCGAAAGGGGACCACGTGGGCTCGCTCGCGTGGTGGTTTCCGGGTCGGGGGGCAGCTCGGTGATAGAGTTCACCGCCAAGGCCGCTCGATAGTGGCCCGGGTGGAAGACCGTTTCAGTGATCTTGATGTGGAGCATGTCGCCGCCGCGCACTTCGGTAACCGCGTTGCTTGGGGTTCCCGCATCTTCCGATGTACCGCCGCACGGAGCGCGCTTCTGCGGATCGCCGCGGTTATTCTGGACCAACAAATTCGCTGGTTCCAGCAGCAAAAAATGTGAAGAGGCCGAAAACGGCGCCAGCAAAACAACTGCGCCGATGGCGAAAGATGCGTAAGTTCTCATTTTGGAAGCCCTCCAAGTTTGCCCTTGGGTATTCGACACTGACGACTACATCATCTCATCAGATGAGGTGGTTCATGAGGTAACAATTGAGCCGAAGAATTTTCGGTTCTGGCCATCTCTCCGAAACAAGACACCCTACCTCTTGTCTGCAGCTGGCGGAAGCTGCCGTAGAGGTAACAGGTGGCCGACGGTTTTGGCCGATACCGTCGGAAAAGGATTTTGTGGGTCTCTCGACGAAAATTCAAGAGATCAAATCCCAGGATTCTACTATCGTGCAACGACACGTCGTGAAATCCTTTTTCGATAGTATCGACCCAGTGTCGAAGCCTCTGCTGCAACGCAGCGGGACCCTCGGATTAGCTCGCGCACCTTTACGGAGCCTGCGGCGGAATCGTGATCGGTGGGCACGGCTTTAGTAGTGTAAGGTCGAGGCCCTCGGGCAGCTCTGTCTCGTTGTTACCGCACGCCTCATTCAATTGCGTCTGGATTAAGTCTTTGGCGCCGCTCAGGTTGGCGCCGCTCAGGTTGGCGCCGCTCAGGTCGACGCCGCTCAGGTTGGCGCCGCTAAGGTCGGCGCGGATCGGGTAGGCGCCGTGCAGGTTGGCGCCGCGCAGGTTGGCGCCGCTCAGGTTGGCGCCGCTAAGGTCGGCACTGCGCAGGTTGGTGCCGCCCAGATTGGCGCCGCTCAGGTTGGCGCCGCTTAGATAGCCGCCGTTCAGGTCGGCCAGACCCAGGTTGGCGCCGGTCAGGTCGGCGCCGGTCAGGTCGACGCGGCTCAGGTTGGCGCCGGTCAGATTGGCGCCGGTCAGGTTGGCGCCGAGCAGGTTAGCGCCGCTCAAGGAGGCGCCGCTCAGGTAGGCGCTGTTTAGGTCGGCGCTGTCCAGGTCGGCACCGCGCAGGTTGGCGCCGCTCAGGTTGGCGCCTGGTATGTTTACTTTAGCTAAGTCTGGCAGCTCCTGTCCCTTGCGCCTTCCAATAACCGTAAGCGCCGCCTGGATGTCGATAGCCGGTTTTTCGTAGACGGTTTTTCCAATCGTGGACTCGCGCACGAGCGCACACAGCATCTCGAGTATTGGCCCACGATACTGTTCGGGCCGTTCGGACGTGTTCATCACGCCTTCCAGCGCATAGATACCACCAAGGCGAATCGCAATCTTGTCGCTGGCGAGTTGCTCGAAGCCTTTCGATAGCTGATTACTGATCAGGAGGTCACGCACGGCTTGTTGCTGTTGTTGTTGCGCCGCTTGTTGCTGTTGTTTGACTTGGGATTGCGCTGTTTGCTGCTGCTGAGCGAATTGTAAAAAAGCAAGCCAAGCACCAAACAGCACTGCGGCACCGCCTAGGAGCTGGCCGACGGTTTTTCGGAAGTTGTCTTCGACATCGGCGCGCGCCTTCGGGTCTCTGATTTCTAGCACTAGGCGATTTACCTGCCACTTCGGCCACCACCACCAAAACGCCAGTGCAGCAATGACGCTTACGACGACCGCGATGGGTAGCCAAATATGCTCTGGGAGAGTCATTCCTTGAGTGCCTTGATTTTTTGTGGCCGCGGACAATCAATGATGCTTTTCCACGCCTAAGTTGGCAACACCGGCTTGGTCAGGCGAGTTAGGGGGCCTAGCCACTCTCGCACCTCTACGGGCACTTTTTTGATTCTTGCGGCGCCGGCAGGCACATCGCGGTGCACAATTGGACTGACGCTGATGAACTTCGAGTTGGTTCGAAATGCAATCGAATCCCTCAAACAAAGGGATTCCGCTTTCGACCTTTTCGGCGCTCCATGGCGAGCGCTAACCCGAGCCGGAGGTCATGAAATTCGAGAATCGCATGGCATTCCACTACCCCCAAGCCTATTGGGACTTCGTGTTGAATGTTGGTGACGGAGGAGCTGGGCCCTACTACGGCGCCTTCATGCTACTCTGCGGGATTGCTGGCCGCGCCCGGCAAGCGCCCCCCTGCCAAAGTGTCAGGATGAACTCTATGACCGTCAGCGGAGAGTGTCAGAAAAGGCGTTTTTAGGCCCTATTCTGACGCGAGTTGGGGGGCTGTGACGTCAGGATAGAGTATGCTTCAGCCGACGAATGACTAAGCCTCAAACCAACAGACCTTCGACCGCCGGCACGGCGGCGCTACCGGGGAAAATGCTCGCGGCAAGAGCACGGTCCGGCACCCGCAAATGGTCCCTGAGCAAGCCTTTGAGAACAGCGCGCAGGTCGGTGGTGGCTTTAAGGTCCCGCTTCTCGTACAGATCAGCTTCCTTGAGGCCCGGCCAATCGGCGATGACGCGCCCACCTTTGAGCGCACCGCCGACCAGCAGTGCTACTGTGCCGGTGCCGTGATCCGTGCCCTCGGTGCCGTTAATGCGGGCGGTGCGGCCGAATTCGGTGATGAGCGCCACCACGGTTTCATGCCAAACCGGTCCCATATTTTTCTCGATGGCGGCGAGCGCACCGTCAAGTGCGCCGAGCAAGTTCGACAAGCGCCCATTCACGGCGCCTTCGTTGAAGTGCGTGTCCCAGCCATCAAGCGCAAGAGCACCGACCCGAGGCCCGTCCGGATTCGCCAAAAACTTCGCGGCGGCGCCAGCGGCTTCGGCGAAATAGGCCTTAATCTGGTTGATATTGCCAATCTGGACCGGCGGTCCGATATCTTCGGGCCGGACTGTTGGCGGGCGCTCCGGAGCGAGCGATGCCAAGCTGAGCCGATCCTCGAGTACCTGCGCCAAGACCGGGTCGGTGTGGCGATAGAGATCGAGCAGGCGCATCGTAGTTTCTTCGGCCACCGGCGGCAAGCGTGGCGGCACCCACGACAACACGGGGGCTTCGCCACGCACCACGAGCGGCGTAACCGGACCGACCCCAAAGGTGCGCCGTGCATTAGCGCCCGGTTGCGCACGCTCGCCCGGCTCCAAGGCGCCGAGCGCCCGATTGAGCCACCCGGAATCGACTCTGCCGGGGCCCGGCATGCCGCTTTCCAGCACGTCCTGGCCATCAAAATGCGATCGTTCGCGATAGGGTGTCGCTGCTGCATGCACCACCAGGGCGTGACCTGCCTCGTAGAGCCGATGCAGGTTTGGCATGGCGGGATTGAGCGCAAAGAACCCGTCGAGACGCAAGCCTGCCGTGGCGCCTTCGGCCTTGATGGCCCTGTCGCCGCGAAGCGCGATCCAGTCAGGATCGCCGACCGGGGCAACGGCCGCAAGACCGTCGAGCGCGCCACGCAGCACGATGGTGAGAAACCGGGGATCACGACCCTCAGCGCGCGCGAGCTTAGGTGCGAAGGCCCAGGCAAAGAGCGCGCCCGAGCCTGCCAACATCTCACGGCGCGTCACCGCGTGTGCTGTCGCCAGAGGAGCTAATGCCATTGTCACCTCCGTTGGAATTCGGGTGCCATTAACAGCAGCGCCAAAGCTTGCTGCTTGGATGCGGCCCGTAAAACCGTTTGGCGCGTTTCGGCCGATGCGAGCTCGCCCAAGGCAATTTCGAGCAGGTCCTTGGGATCGACGCGTTCGGCATTGTTTTGGGCAAATGCATTGGCAGTATCGAGCCGATGGGCCAGACTATCGAGCCAAGCGCCATTGTCGTCGGAAAACCCCTTTGGCGCCGTCGGCCGCCATAAGGGTTCTCCGAGACGGTTGAGTGCCCGCACGACGTTGCGGGGATCAATCATGTTGAAGCCTTCGGCGCGAAAATAGGACATCATCCATTCGCTCGGCCGTTTGAACTTCGCTTGTTGCGGCGACCAGGCTTCCGGTGCCGTCACCATCGCTTGGGAAACCTTCCACAAGTCGCCGTCAGTTTCCAAGAACGTCTTGGTCAGCGTCTCGACCAAGGTCGGCGGTGGATCGTCCGCGATAAAATGGCGCGCGAGCTTGGTCGCGATATGGGCCGCGGTCGCCGGGTGGCGGGCGAGATCGGCCAGCACCGCCTGACCCTGCGTGACGCCGGTGTCGCGATAGTCTTTGCCGATCACTCTCTGCGATCCGGGCTCGTGCATGCGCGGGTGAAACAAGAACACGCCGCCATGCACGGGATCGGCTGAGCTCGACAGGATGGTCCAGCCGGTGATGACTTTGGCAAAACTGGTGACATCCGCCTGATCGTAGACAGTACGCGGACCAAGCGTGTGCAGTTCGAGAATCTCACGCGCCAGATTTTCGTTAAGCCCGCGCGATTGAACGAGGCCGGCAAGCGACATCGGACCCATCGACGTAGCATTGTCGAGGTAGAACAGCATGGCCGGATGGCCTTCGACGGCTAGCAACAGATCGGCGAATTTGCCGAGCACGTTGGGCCTGATTGCCTCGCGTTCATAGGCCCCCGCCATAGCGGTGACGTCGGAATTGACGCAGAAATGGTTCGACCAGAACCAAACCAAGCGCTCAACGAAGCCGATATCGGCGCGGATCGCGGCTTCGTAATGCACCTTCGCTTCGGCAAAGAAATTCTGCACCGGCACAGTTTCGGGCTCCGGGGTCCGTGCGGCGGGCGGCTTCATCGTCGCGGCATTGTCCTTGGCGGCGCCATCTGAGGCCGTGCTCTCCGCCGCCATCGCGCCAGCCATTTGCGTGGCAGCGGCTGCCTTAGCCTCTTCCCGCCGCCGCGTTTCCAGACGCTCTTTGGCAGTGCGTTCCATAAAGGACTGGAACGCGGCGCGATTGATCTCGGCGCTGGTCATCAGACCCGCTGGCGGGATCATTCCGGCATTGGTGCGATCGAGATCGGCCAAGAGCGCGCCCTTGGGATCGGACGCGATTGCGGCTATCGATCCCGGCCGCGGGCCAAAACCGAATCGATGCAAGGCGAGAGCCGCCCCGCGCGGGTCAAGCGCCATGATGTGCGGTCCTAAAGTGAAAAAATCCGCGTCGGTCAAATTCCAATCGCGAGTGAAGTCATACGTTAAAATCGCATTAACGGCAATATTGATGCTCCAAAAGTGAACGAAATTAGCATTCAGCGCATACGGCACCTAAAAGACGGGAGAAACGCCAATGATTCTTGGCAGCGGGGCCTAATCCCGTCGTCTATGTGGCTGTTCCTAGTGAAATTGATCAAGCCCTGCCGAGACTCGACGCTGCGGCTCGCCGTTTTGTGACTGTCCGAAGGTGGCCCACCTCTGCCCACCTACCGCGTGCACCAACGTCGTCAATTATCTGAGGTACTCCGAACGCACCGGTCGAACGGCCGACATGGCCGTTTTTTGACCTGACCTAGCAGCCACGCGCGATGATCTCTAGGATCGCCGCATGGGTACCAACGCTGACGATATCATCGACATCTACGAACGACATGCTGACGCTTGGGTTCGTGCACGGCTTCAGGAGCGCCGGCTCCACGGTATTTACGAGCGCGAATGGCTCGACCGCTTTTGCAAGTTGGTCTCGCCGGGTCGCGCGGTCCTCGACATGGGCTGCGGAGCCGGTCAACCGATAGCCGAGTATCTCATCGAGCGCGGGTTCTCGGTAACGGGCGTGGATTCGTCAAAGGCCATGATCGAAATGTTCCAGGCGCATCTCCCCGGCCAAGAAGCATTGATCTCAGATATGCGAGCGTTGGCCCTCACGCGCTCCTTCCACGGAGTCCTCGCCTGGGATAGCTTCTTCCACCTGGATCATGACAGTCAAAGGCGAATGTTTCCTGTTTTTCGGGCTCATGCTGCACCGCGCGCGGCTTTGATGTTCACAAGCGGGCCCGCCCACGGCGAAAGCATCGGTCGTCTTGAAGGCGACCCGCTCTACCACGCGAGCCTCGACGCCGCCGAATACAGGCAGTTGCTAGACAGTCACGACTTCGATGTTATTGCTACCGTGGCGGAAGACCGCACCTGCGGCTGTCGTACAGTTTGGCTGGCCCAACGACGTCACTTGACTCAAACCTGACTTTCCGCGAGGAGCGTCATTTAATTTTCCCCGACAATCTCTTTATTTCAGGCTCCTTATTGATTTTGGTAGAATCCGATTCGATCAGAAATGAGGAGCGTGCTCACGGGCCGCGCTCGATGCGAGTGGTATAGATCGATCGACGTTCGCTGCTGGCAACGGGAGGGTTTGCTATCTGCACCGGACACGTTCTTTTCCAGACATGGACCTGCGATGGCGAGCCCCCGGCAATGTCGGAGTATTCGTGAGGGACGGTAGCGCCACGCTGGCGCTATCGGCGGGGCCGGAACGGTCAACCGATCGAGCCGCACGTGTATTTTGTTTCGGTTGGACGAGGCCTCAATTCGGGGGGCGCAGGCCATGGTTCGTCTACCCGCGCCGCCATCAGCGGGCGGCTCTCCTCTACCTCCTGGCGAGGGTTGGACCTGCCGGATGTGTTTGCAGCCTCGCCTATCGGTTCGAGCTGGAGTTGAAGCGCTACCGCGGTCAGATGATGGCGCGGAAGGCCGCGCAGGAAAGCGCCAGCACAGGAATAATTGTTGCAGCCCTGTGAGCCGGCAGCGATTGTTGCGGCGCGTCGCTTGCTCCGCAAAGCGAGCCCGATGCGTGCCGTCTCGGCCATGTTGCTGCGCGGCTGCTGCGGGAATTTCATCGATGGGCTGAGCCGCTGCCCTACACCTTGTCCACGTCGCCGGCGTGTTGATCGAGTGGCTCTGCCATTTTCTCGTATGTCGCAGGGATCGCGGGCGTGCGAGCTGTCGAAGTTCTCGGCGAGCGCCAAGGCTTCCTCGGCGCGAGCCCGCAAGTTGCAGGCGACCAACAATATATCCGCGCTCTAGGATTGAGGCATCGCGCGCCGACAACGCCGGACCGAGGCGGCGCGTTCCTTGGTGCACAACCGAACACGCCGGATCGCGCGGATAGCGACCACAATATCGGTGATTGCGCCAGGTAGGTCGCGGGCGCCCCGATTCCTCTTGCTATGCCCTTCTACAGAGGGCCGGAGTTCTGTCAGCGGATTGAACCTACATAGTCCGCGGCCAATACCAGCGTCGCGGCCAAGGAACCAGAACCGCCGAAGCCGACAAGGTGGAAGCCGTCCGGCTTGGCACCCTAGAGGCCCCTGATGCGGCCACCGCGATCGAGGAGGCCGCCGCGGAATTCAAGCTGCCGGCCATGAAGCGATGTAGGGCGATCACCCGCCGCAGCGGTGAAATCACCCGCGGGGCGCCGGGCCGCGCAGGAAGTTGAGGCG
>JASHYD010000620.1 GCA_030043175.1 Xanthobacteraceae bacterium
GACGTGGGAGAGGTCGGCCCGCTACCGGACACGACCGGACGACGACCATTCGCCTGTCGGATGAAATCAAAGCGAAGATAGGTGCCTGGGCCGATTGCCAGGAGGCCTACGCGCTTCGACGCAATACGGCGCCTCGTTGAGCTTGGCCCGACATCGAAGCGCCAGCCGATTAGGCGGCAACGTGATGGGAAGCAAAGAGCGACCCCAACCCACCCGTCGAGCGCTGCGGAGTGGATCTACTCACCCTATAGCTGTAACCGGAAGCTTATCCCCCGATAACTTGCATGTCCATGGGCGCCGGCGACGTCAGTTTCAGCGCCATAGGTCAGCACGCCGATCCGCCGCGCCCGTTCGCGTTGCTGCGCCCTCACTCAAGCGGCCGCGCGACGGTTGCGCCGCCAAGCCCCCGGATGAAGTCGCGCCGTTGCGATCCCGGCCCAGTAATTCGCCTTCATGAGGCGCGGCGCGGCCTTGTGGTTTGACTGTCAGAATAAAGCTGCCGAGGTCTGCGCGTCCCCAAGACGCCGACGGGGAGACTGCGATAAAGCTCAAAAGGTCGGGACGAAGGTTCGTCCCGACCCCACGCCCACAAGGTAAACGCCTTTACGCGGGATTGGCTGGTGTATTCTTCAAGGAGCGATACACCATCCGCACCATGTTGTCGTCGAGCTGCTGCGTGGATCCAAGGATTTTCCCGATGGACGCAAGCGGCTTATCCGCGACGGCCTCATCCTCGGTCTTGTTGGCCTGGATCTCGGCCCTTACGAGGTAGCGCACGGCGGTTAGCATGTCGCGGTAACGAACCATGTCAGCCCTCGTGGAGAGAGGTCCGTGTCCGGGCACGTATTTGGTCTGGGCGTTGGTCATCTCAAGGTAGTTGGTGACGGTATTGATGATCCCGTTGAGGCTGCCGCCATTCGCATAGTCGATGGTCGGATACCGTGGGCCGAGACTGACGATATCACCTGTCGCAAGCACATTGGCATCTTGGAAGAAAACCCACGAATCGGTGTCCGTATGTGCGCTGTTGGGATGTCCGACGGCCGCGGTACGGCCTCCCGCCTGGAGCACCGGGCCGAAGTTGGTCTCGTAGGTCTGGGCCGGGATCCCTTCTTTCGTGACCGGCGGAGTCTTCTGGCCCGAAAGTCCATTGGTCGTGCCATGCTCAAGGCGAAGCGCGAGATTGCGGTGGGCGACCACGGTGGCCTTGTCTTTGGCCGCGAACTCGCCATTGCCGCCGGTATGGTCGCCGTGGAAATGGGTGTTGACGATATATTTGATGGGCTTGCCACCGCAAGCTTGATCGATGGCCGCCTTGATTTTGTCGTGAAGCGGCGCAAATTCGGTATCCACCTGGATGACCGCGTCATCGCCGCAGGCAACGACGATATTCCCGCCCTGGCCTTCCAGCATGTAGGTACGATTGCCGAGGTCGGTGGTCTTTATCTGAACTTTCGAGAAGTCCTGCCCCTGCGCGAAGGCTGCGGTCGCGAACAAGGCGCTTGCGGCGGCGACAGTGAATCGAAGCCCCATTAGAAACCCTCCTCCTTGAAACCACGAATTGTTGGCTGTGCGTCGGCGGCATGATCCGCAGACTGTGCGGGTGGAACCATAGCCTATTTGGATGTTATGCAAAAGCTGCTTAACGCGGTGCGCAGGGCAATCGGGTGAAGCAGTTTGTGACACATGCCTTAAGTTCTGGGGCGACGTGAAAATTCGGGGGCGGGACTCGAGCTCGCGTCAGTGGTGTGGCAGAGTGACTCGGCCCGCACTTACACCCGCCCCGCAACCTATTCGGCTGATTCTACCGGAGACACTTTGGTCAAGCCGGGTGTCGCGATGACATTGGATGGGCAAGCACATGAAAGAAACGCTGGTTTTTCTTAGCTTTTTTGCAGATTTGCCGGACTCTCGGCAGCCGGCAAAGGTCATCTATCCGCTTCCAGAGGCTCTGCTGCTGTGCCTGCTGGCAGTGCTGTCGGGAGCGGAGAACTTCATCAACATCGTACGGTGAGGCCGGGGGAGGATCAATTTTCCTCGGCGGTTCCTGCCGTTCAAGGATGGAAGCCCGTCGCACGACCTGCTGGGCGACATCCTCGCGACGCTTGACGCGACGACATTCCAGCGGCGGCTTCGTCGCCTGGGTCGCCAGCTCACCGGAGTATCGGCGGATGTGATCGCCATCGACGGCAAGGCGTCACGCAGGTCCGCCGACAAAAGGAAAGGAAATACCGCACGACCGAACCCAGCCGCCAAACCCGTTCCGACTGACCCCGCTGCTGCGCCGGTCGGTCACTTGCCGCGCTGCCATTTCCGCCACAGCGGTTTGCGCGGCTAACTCGATGCGGGAAAGCCTCTTTGACTTCGGCGCCCCCCCCCGGCCGGCTGGTCGAGCAAATGCGGCGAACTCGGGCCGCGGGCAACCGAGCGCATCCGCCGCACGATGACGTTCGCCCCGTCCTCGCGATGCCGCTCAAGCCTCTCAACCCACCGGACCACCACCATGTTCCTCGTGGCCAGCGCGCCTCTTCATCCGCATCACGCCTCCGGCGGGGTCGGGCCGGCTCGGCATC
>JASHYD010000621.1 GCA_030043175.1 Xanthobacteraceae bacterium
GCGCGGGGTCGACGTCCTGATCGCCACGCCCGGCCGTCTGCTTGATCATTTTGAGCGCGGCCGGCTTTTGATGTCGGGCGTCGAGCTTCTCGTCATCGATGAAGCCGATCGCATGCTGGATATGGGCTTCATCCCCGATATCGAACGCATCTGCAAGCTTGTGCCGTTTACGCGCCAGACGTTGTTCTTTACCGCCACCATGCCGGCTGAGATCCGGCGAATCACCGAGCAGTTTCTTCACAATCCGGTCCGCGCCGAGGTGTCCCGTCCGGCCAGCACCGTCGCTTCCACCACGCAGAATCTGGTGAGAACCGGCCGCGAACCGCACGAGAAGCGGGAGACGCTGCGCCAGCTTATTCGCGAATCCGTCGGCCTCAAGAACGCAATCGTTTTCTGCAATCGCAAGCGTGAAGTGGCGATCCTGCACCGCTCGCTCGTTCGCCACGGATTTTCCGCCGTGGCCTTGCATGGCGACATGGACCAGCAGGCCCGCATGGCCGCGCTGGAGCAGTTTCGCAAGAACGAGGTAACGCTGCTTGTAGCCTCGGACGTCGCGGCGCGGGGCCTCGATATTCCCGACGTCAGTCATGTCTTCAATTTCGATGTGCCGCACCACCCGGACGACTACGTCCATCGCATCGGCCGAACGGGTCGCGCTGGACGAAGCGGCACGGCGATTACGATCGTAGCGCCGGGCGATCAGAGAGCCGTCGCTGCGATAGAAAAGCTGATCGGCCAGTCCATCCATTGGGCGAGCGGTCCTGCACTCGAGCAGGAGGAAGCGCCTACCCATCGTCGGCGCCACAACGGGCATTCCGCCCCCTTGCGCCGTGGGCACAAGGGAGCCCCCTTGCCTGCACGTGACGAAAAAGTTGCTGCCATCAGCGACATGCGGACCAACATGCGTCCACCGTCCCTGCCGAAGGCGCCCTCGCGCCCGCGCGACGATGCGCCGGATTTGCGCCATTTCCCTGCCTTCCTGCTGCGTCCGGTTCGCGTCAAGGCGTAGCGTCGTCACGATGTAGAGGTCGGGCGCCAGACATCGCTGCTGCGAGCGATGGCGAAATTTTCGCGGAAATTATTCCGAACACGACGTGGCTCGGCAACGATCACTGAAAGCCGCATGGGCGCTTTGAGCTACGCTTGTGAGCCTCCACGAAATTGGCAAAACCTTTGGCCAAGCACGGCAGTAGATTAATGGCCTGTGAGCCTTGAGGTATCCCACCGCTATTAGCGGCTCAGTACTTTCTCGTTGCCCCTGTGTGTCGCGGCCTGCGCGACGGCTTCATTCGTGAGCGCGCTAAGGGGGCGCCGTTTGTCGGCGCCCCTCAACGACGCGTTACTGCAGCGGGTCCTGCGGGACGTCGGCATCTATAAGAGCACCCGTGCCATCCCTGCTGGCGGGATCGGGGCCTCGTCCCTCTGCAAACGCAACATCTTCCGCGCGCCGGCCGTGCAGCAGCCCGGGAAGACCAAAATTGCCTTCGAGGCAGCGCGGCTCGGTGTAGAGCCGGTTTTCCTCGTCGCTCTGCTTCGCGAAATCCTGCTTGACGGTCCACGGCCGCGTCCACACGGTGGGATCCTCAATCGTCACTTCATACGCAAGGGTCTTCGGCCCGGTGCGCGTCCAGCGCTCGATGAGGTGCAAGTTCTCTCGTGAGCCCTGGTAATCAGTCTTCGGACTGAAGTTGGTGACATCGATGACGAGGGTATTGCCCTCCCAATGGCCGCGCGAGTCGCCGAACCACTGACGGATGTTGGCCGGCAAGTGGGGGCTCCCATCCATGACGATGTTGCGCTGCCAGCCTTGCCCCTGGCCGACGTCGTAGAACATCGAGATACCGGCGGGGGTCTGCACGATTCGACGGAAGCTGCCGGTTGCGCCGCCAAATTCCGGGAGCCCGCCCGTCAGGCAGCGCACCGCTAAGGAACTGTCCTCCGGACCATCATCGCGATTGAGGCGCCCGGTGTTGTAGCGAGGAGGAGCTTCCGCGCGGCGCGGCGAGGTGGTCGGTTCGTATTTTCCACCCGCGCAGCCCGGCAACATCTTCTTGCACGTATCGGTCGACTGCAATAGCGCGAGACGAAACTCCCGCTCGGCGGCGGCCGTCTTCTGGGCCTGCGGCGTCAGAGATGGAATCCGACCATTGGAGGGATCGACGATCTTCGAGGTGCGCGGCCCAGTATGCTTGGTGGAAAAGAACGTTGCAGCATTGTAAGCGCCGTTGATCTCGCGCTCGGTCGCAAAGCGGCCGAGCACCTCCGATCGCGCGTTGTCCAATTCAGCGCGTTGCGCGTCAGTGAAGAATTCTTGGGTGGCGTACTTGGCCGGGCGCTGCAAGGGCGTGTCAAATTCGTCAGTCCAGATGCCCTGCAGGTCCGGTTCGCCCCACGGCGTTTTCAGTTGCGGCGGAGCCTGGGCCGAAGTCCCCGTGACGGACACCGAAATGAGGGCGCCCACAGCGGTCGCGGCAATGGCGGCCGTTATCGTCGCGCCTGAAAAGCGGTCGAACATGATGGTCTCCTCTTCTGCCTCAATTGTGTTACTATACGGCATCCTGTTCAAGGTTTCGACGGAGCAAAGGACGTGCAGTTGATCTGGCCATGGCAGGACAGGGCTCGCCGGTTTTCCTGGCTTAAGGCGACCACCTTCGCGGTCATGCTATGGCCGGCGATGCGCACGGCGTACCTGGTTAGCATCGGAGACTACGGGACCGCCTTGCCGATCGCGCTCGGCGGCCTGACCTACTGGTCGGGCGTGTGGGCGACAGTAATCCTGCTGATGGCCTTGGCGGTGACGCCTGCCGCGGCGATCTTCCGGTGGCCGGCTCTTACTGATGTGCGGCGGATGGTCGGGGTGACGGCGCTCGTCTATACGATTGCCCACATGGTCATCTATTTCGCTCTTCGGCGCTTCGATTTTGCGTTCATCGCCAACGATATGGCGACGCGGCTCACGTTGATCGCGGCAACGCTTTCGACCATCGGGCTGATCGTCCTCGGCGCAACCTCCGTTGATGCCGCGATCCGGTATATGGGAGCCAAAAACTGGCAGCGGCTGCACACCACGAACTACGCGATCAGTGCCCTCGCGATCCTCCACGTCGTGCTGGCACGCGGCACATACAGCGAGCAGTACATGCTGACCGCGGTGTTCTTCTGGCTAATGACCTGGAGGGCGCTCGCCCGCTACAGGCTCGGCGTCAATGCCAAGGTGCTGCTTTTGCTCGCGCTGGCATCGTGTCTTGTTGCAGCCGGCCTCGAAGCGGGCTTCCTTTGGACTCGCCGTGGCTTCGATGTGCTGGGGACGTTAGGCGTTAATTTCAACCTGGGCATCTTGGACTTCGGCTACCCGCCTGCATGGCAGGTTCTGGCGTTCGGGCTCCTGGTTGCGCTCGCAGCCGCCGGCCGCCAAGCTCTGCGCGTGAAGGCCGCAAGCGTTGAGGCACGGCAGGCGGGATAGGCTGCTGGCAGACTTTGATCACATGGCATCTAGGCCCCGCATCATCGTCGCGCTGTCGCGGCAACCTTGAGCACAGGCGGAGCATAAAGGGAGCCCGAGGCGGATCAGGCAAAGCCGCCGGAAAGAGTTTTTCGGCTGCAGGCATCCCCCGGGTATCCGCCCGAGACGAACGATGATGTGGGCACTGGGACTGGCTTCACCGGCGAGAGCGTGCGCGCTTAGGATTGCCGAGATCGCCGTCAAGACCGAGATCAGTATTGGTCAGATACCGAACATAGAAACATCACGTTGGCGAAAGAGATACCACAGCTTTTCAGTTGCCACGAATCCTCCTCGGGGCAGATCGGTGCTCGGGATGCCCCGGACAGGAACCATTTTGGCCCGCTGAGCTTCGAAAAACCCAACAAAACGAGTACTTCCCAGCTGGTAAACGCCCCTCCAGCCTGCTCCTGTGAATGGTGGATTGCCCCCAAAGATTGGGGCAAACGTTTCGTTGAGTCGTTCGAAGCCGCACACCCAGGAACGCCGCCGCAGTGGCCGGCGTTAGCTTGCCGTGTGAGGTTAGCAGCACCCCTCACGCGGCCTCGGCCCTTTGGTTCTTTGTCTCTTCCCAAAGGGCCGGGGCTCCAGAGCGAAAAGGGCGACCTGTGAATGCTGCGTATCCTGGTTGTTCCGGCTCCCGGCTACCATTGGCACGCCGGGCGAGGAGGCCCGGGCGGGGCGCACAAACGCCGGCAGGGCCAAGCATCCTTAAATTGCTTCAGAGACCAGCAGCGTGGAACGGCCGGTGCATCCTCTGCGGTCGAGCCTCGATAGCGCACGAGCCGATTGCTGTCACCGCGAAAGGACGGCGTAAGCTCGGTCGAATCCCTTCATCTGAATATTGAACTGCACGGTGTTTCCCTGCGAGCCTTGAACAACTGCTTCCGCCGTTGGCGACGTTGCCATCTCTCGTACGAGATTGGCGTCTACGGTCGCGGTGGCAATGCAGCGGCCCGGATCACAACTCGCAAAGGGGATTTTTTGCGGTGGTAATTTGCCGACCCGCAGTTCAACGCCCGGCGGGATGACGACACCGGTTGGCGTTTGCAGGACGGCGACCAGTTGCTTGTGTTCGTCCATCGCGACAGTCCACGTGAACACGATCTGGTTGGTATTCTGTTGCAGAATCTGCAGCAGCGCCGAACACCGCTTTGCCCGCGGAGAATCGGCGAACTCGTTGCACGTGACGGCCCAGTTTTCGAAATTGAGAATCTCGGTGCGGGTGGGAATTTGCGGAGGCGTTGGTGCCGGCGCCGCGGCCTGACTCTGATTCTCCTGCGTGACACTCTGCGCCCGCGCGTGTTCGCCTGACGTTGTCGCTGCAGGCGTCCGCGGCGTCCTGGCGCCAGGCGGATTTGGCGCCGCCTGAGCCACACGAATTCCAGACGCGGGCGCGGCTGGCAGCGTGCAGAACCAGAGTGCAAGTACTGATACCCCGATTCGAAACGCAGACTGTCTCATCAGGGTCCTCTTGCCGCAATTGCCGCCCACCCGCCGCAAGGGCTGATCAGCGTGCGAGCTTTCTATAACTTGAGCGCGTTCCGGTCGCATTGAAGGAGCTATTCGATATCATAGCCCGGCTTATCGGGGCCTGTCACGGCTGTCAAACAACAACGATGGCGCGGCTCCGGCTGTCCGGAGCCCGCCTGGTCCTGCCTGCCGCGTAGCCCTACCGCCAGTGCCCCCGCCGAGATCATGATACGCAGCAAAGCGCTGAGGTCGGCGGACTAAAACCCGACGCCGACCATGGTGACGCAAGTCAAAAGCGTGCAGTTCTGGCGTGGCTTCGCGGGTTCGGCGGCATTGCGTGCCGTTGGCGCTGGCCGAGGCTTGGAGGTGGCGGATGAACTGGGGAATAGCCAGGACCAAAAGCTGGTGGTCTGTTGACGCGGCGAAGACGACTCCTGCTCTGCCCGGGCGGCCCCTACAACGGCGATGAGGAGCGCGGCAGCAGCAATTAAACCTCGACGACAGTCCTTCATTTCAAATGCCTCCCTCGTCCAACGCCCCTTTTTTGCCAAAGCTCTAACCTACCGGATTCGTCTCGGCGACGTCTCCCTTCGATTATACAGCACCGATCCCCTCCTGTCGCGGTTTGAATAGACCCCCGACCTCCACGCCGAGTC
>JASHYD010000622.1 GCA_030043175.1 Xanthobacteraceae bacterium
CGGCCTCGCGACCGAAGCGAAACGCACACGCAAAGAGCGCTGGATGGATCGGATTATCGCAGACCTTGATCGTCAATATCCGGGAATTGCCGGCGCCATCGTCCAGCGCGAAATGTCGACCGCCGAGACCTTTCACCAACACCTAAACACGCCGGGCGGTGCTTTGTACGGCTTCGCACCCGAGTCGCGCCAGTTCACGCCGCTGGCGGAAACGGCCATCGGCGGCCTCTACCTTGCCTCGGCGTTTACCGGTGGGGGCGGCTTTACGGGAGCAATTCTCGGTGGGGGGTGGGCGGCAAGAGCGGCAGCGAAATCTGACATGAAACGCATAACGTCACCCGTCGCATAAGTTAGGATTCCGCTATCACGCCTTCGCAAGCTCGGTGGTAACGGCCCATCTGAATGAGCTGGCCTGTTGTGGAGTTGGAGGCTTTTATGTCCACACTTACCGTCTATCTTGCGCGGCTCATCGGCCTGTCCGCCGTACTGCTCGCCGCCGCTCTTCTGGTACGCGGAAACACATTGATAATGGCTACGGTCGCCGACGGCCCTGTCATGCTCGTCTATGCGATATTCAGTCTCGCAGCCGGTCTCGCAATCATACTCGGGCACAACATCTGGTCTGGCGGCACGTTGCCGGTGATGGTCACCTTGGTCGGATGGTTGATCTTCGCGAAAGGTCTAGTGCTATTGCTGGTAACCCCAGAAACGTTGGCCCAGCTTCTCGAACGGATGCAATACGGTGAGCACTACTCCCTCTACATCGTACCGGCCGTAATCATCGGCCTTTACTTGACCTACGGGGGGTTCACAACCTCGAGTTCGCGAGTTCGCTTCCTAAGTCGATGTAATCCCGCGGGCCTTACTCCCACTGACCAATGTCTCCTTGTGGCCCGGCCCTGCCGACTTGGGCGGTCAAGCGAGTCAGCAGCTATTCAGGGTACACCGGTCGTGATGCCAACCGCGGAGGCCCCCTTTGATACGATCCGGACGATGGGAAGATGAACGCCCTCGGAAGATGCGGGCGGACCGTCCTTTCAACCTGTTGTTCCCGTGCACGGGCAACTCGGCGCGCTCCGTCATGGCCGAGGCGATTTTGAATAAGGTGGCCGGTGGCAAGTTCAGAGCCTTCAACGCTGGCAGTCAGCCTAAAAGGCGGGTGCACCCAGAAACCATTGAGCTCCTGCAGGGCTCGGCTACGACGCCTATGCTTTGCGATTAAAGGCGCTCCCGCGCCAACATCGTGTCTCGCCAGAGTGCGTTCGGAGCATGCGGCCGGTCCGTCGAGTCGTCGGAATTTCCTACCGCAGAAACTACAATTGGACCAGCGAGTGGACAAGGACGACGAGTCCGCCGATGTCACCGCATCCCGGCGAACGGGTTGCTCGTTATCTCGCTGGCCGAGGTCGGTCGCGGGGGCGCCTTCAACGTCGAGGCACTTTCATTCCAGCGCTGTCCTCCGGCTTGCCAGCAACCGGAAAAGCATAGCTCAGGATGGTCTTTGCCATGAACCGGTCCGAACCCGGCGTCAGCCCGTAACCAAGCCCGAAGTCGACATCGACGTCGCCGACCTTAAAATCAACGACTGCGAACAACTGATGCGATTGCTCCTCGAAGGGGAGAAAACTGCCGGGTCGGCCGAGATCCGTGTAGTACTCCAGCGCGAAGCCGAGGTCTTTGCTGAAGGTGCGGGCAAGCCGGGCGGCCGGCACGAAATCGATGTCGCCGAAGCGCCCGAATCCGAAGTCGACGATAGGATTAACGATGAATTCCCATTGCGGATTGCGCCAGCCGATTATCGGCCGCATCTCCATGGCAAAGCGTGTCTGCGAAAACGGCGGCGTGGTGTAGTCGTATTCGAAATTAAGCCCGTAGAAGAAATCCTTCTTGTCGGCGTTGGGCGTTACGAACAGCGTGCGCAGCTTGGCTGCATTGGACAGGAAGCGATCTTCGGCATCGACGGCCCATGGAATATAGAGACCGAGCTCGAACCACTCGGTGACGCCCCAGGCAAATTCCGGGGTGGCGTTGAGGGCGTGATTCGGGACCAGCCCGCCCGGAAATTCCGGTTCCTTGCGCCCGACGAACGCGTAATTGAAGTGCTGCTGAACTGTGAATTGCCAGACATCGGCGATTTCAGCATTATAGAGTTGAATCTCGTCAACTGCCCACGCCTCATGTATGTACAGCGTCAAGGCGGCCAAAGTGGCGAGCGCCGCTGACCTGGAACTACCGCCAAGGTTCACGCACACTACCATCGTCCGCCGAACAACAGCACTCCGGCCACTACGTCGAGATACGCTTTCACGACGCTCACCAGCGATCATTGATTTGTGTCAAGCTAGCGCGCGGGTCGTCGCATTTTTGATTGCTCGTTGGGCGTTACATAATCGATCGAGGCCATGCCAGCGTCTGAAGGTTGGCACGCCGCCTACGACCCGCCGATTGCTATTCCACCGCGAGTACCATGGCCCCGCCCAGGACGATCTGGAACACCGCCTGCAAGAACGGCGTGTCCATGTAGCGCGCGCGAATGAAAGCTATCGCCCACAGCTCGACGAACACGATCACCCTGGCGACGCTAGTTGCGATCCAAAAGGCGTTGGGCAGTGAATCCGGTACAAGGTAACAGCGCCGTCATCAGGCCACAGATGCTGCCGCCGCAACCAAGGGGAGCCACGTCCAGTCAGCGAACCGTCGTCGGATAACGCCTCCGCGAAACCCATGCTGATTACCGGCGCCAATGGAAGCCGCAAGCCCAACAAGGAAGGTTTGCCAATTCTGATGCGTCGCGAATGCCCCCGCGAACAAAGGCGCCAGAGTCGACACTGAACCATCCATGAGACCCGCGAGGCCTGCTGCGCGTATTGCAGAACGACATGCGCCGACGGGTGCGATCCTCGTCCTCTCGAACATTTCTGGGTCAGGATCGATTTTTCGAGTTCTTGTGCGTGGGATTCGCGCACCTCCTCCGCTTCGGCGCCGAGCAGTCGCCGCACCTCGACGTCGGTCGTCTGTTCCGCCGCGCCCTGATAGAACCGTGCCGCCTGATACTCCATCGCCTCCGCTTCCTTGCGGATGGCGTCGAGCGACAGGTTTGAGGTTAGCGAGATCGGGCGGCGCTTAAGGAAGCCCTTAACGTCCTTGCGGCGGATGGGTGGCAGTTTAGGGCTGAACCGCTTCTCGTAAAGTTCGAGGAGCCGATGGCGGTGCTCGGTTTCGTCCCCCGCCATTTGGTCGAAAACTTTGGCCGACGCCGGATACCGCTCGCGCAGGTCATCCGCAAAGGTCATGTAAATGCGGGCATCCTCTTCTTCCGAGGAGATCGCGAGAATTTCGCGCGGAGTGAGAGCAGAGAACGCCTTCATTGCGGGGATCCATCTACGGTAATCCGGTCAATATACAGCCTCCTTCGGCCGGCCTGCGTC
>JASHYD010000623.1 GCA_030043175.1 Xanthobacteraceae bacterium
GGCGCCCCAGTGTGCGCCACGCAAATGGAGCTCCGACCGAGTTGATCGAATTGCAATTCGGATAAGATGGCGGCGCTCGGACAGAACGGCGGTACAACGTTTACTGCGGCCGGGGAATGATTGAGCCAGTCACGACAGGTCTTCTTGAATGGACAACGCTCGCAGCCCTGGAACGCAGCCGCGTAACGTAAACTCAACCGGGGCACGACACCACCACTTGGATCGATCCCGAGGCGCGCCATCATATCGCGGATCTGGATCGGCTCGCGCTCACGTTTCGCCCACGATGCCATGATAATCGTCGCTTCTTTATCGCACGACAACCCTAGGACCGGAGGAGACCCAGGGTCCGTCTTGAGATTTCGTCCGAAGGTGACTTCGACCAGCTGCAATCGGTTCGGTTCGAAGGAACAAAGCTGTTCAGGAGTGCCCCCTTGGCCAAATCACGGTTAACCCTATGGCTATCGCTGCTAGTGATCCATTGCGCCGCCGCGACCCTGGCGCTGGCGCAGTCCGGTCGTCCCACAACAGACCTGCCGACGCAACCGCCTGACGCGAGTCCGCTCGAACTGCGGGTGCTGGGCGGGAGCACAGACTATTCTATTGTCCATCCCAGGAGAGCCTCCCCGCAGGAATTGCCGACTTGGCGCATTCCAAACATACCGCAATCGGCCGAAGCCTATTACGCCCCCGACAACTACCACATTATAGCGCAGACACAGGACCCGGACGGCGCTCACGCGGCTGGGCGCACCACAGGAGCGCTGACCTGGATCTTTTCCGACGACGGCAAGAGCAAATGGCGGGTCAATGACCTCGGACAGGACCTTTGCTCCTATTTCTTTCCCGATGGCAAGCATGTGATCTTCACGTCGACGCGCGACCACATAGATTTTCCGCTCGGAAACGTGTCGGATCAGAACAACTACCCGCAAGGCAGCGAACTCTACGTTGCGGACATCGACGGCGGACATCGCGAGCGCCTGACCGACAACGTCTACTATGATGCCGAGGTATCGGTGTCGCCCGATGGCAAGAAGATCGTGTTCAGCCACCAGATCGACGGCGCGCTCGATCTCTACATCATGAACGCCGACGGCACCGGCGAGAAAAGGCTAACCGATACGCCGGGTTTGCAGGAGGGTGCGCCATTCTTTCTGCCGGACTCGAAGACCATTATGATCCGCGCGTGGAGCCGAGCCACCTACGGCAAGATACGTCCGACCCCGATGACGATCTATACCATAGATACCGAGACCGGCGAAATCGTCCAACGCACGTTCGACAACTGGATGAACTGGGCGCCCTATCCCGCACCGGATGGCCGCCACTATGTGTTTGTGCGTCCGCTCCTCGACAATCCGTCAAACTGGGAAATCTTCCTGGGCGATCTGGAGGGCGGCGAACCGATGCGGCTGACGTTCAACGACGGTTTCGACGGCTTTCCGTCAATCTCGCCTGACGGCACCAAGATGCTGTTTGCCCGTTCCGAGGGAGCGGGATTCGCGGGCGGCCTTTACACCTATGTGATGGACATTTCGCCGCTCAACATTGGCCCGAAAAAATCCGCCTCAATCGCCGTCCCCCCGGAGAGCGCGGGCAAATAGGCGGTGTGCGAGTACATCCGCCGCGCCGACGTGCTCGGCCTCGCCAGCCAGGTGCCGGACGACGAGATCGACGATGCGATGCTTGAGCGGCGGATGTTTAGAACGCCCGGCGCGAGGCGAGGTGTGTGACCCGTCGATTGGGCGAAAACGCACCGACACTTCGTGCTGCTCAGGTTCCTCGCCTGAGCGTACGTAGACGCGCAATTTCTTGAGCTGTTACCGAGCCGCTCCGCGCCCGAAGAGGCAGATCGACGACCCCAGCGAGTCTGGCGGGGCACCTCACCCGATGCGGGGCCGGCGGCTATACTAATTTGCAAGATAAGCAAAGGTAGTGTTGAACCGTTTTGCAGCGTATGGGGAACCAAGCACTGAGTCTGAGGCGTTGCCACGTCCCTCGGGGCTTTAGGGGAACCTTTGAAACGCTCTGCTGGAGAAATCGATAAATCGATCCGGCGTAGGAGGCTCATTTTTCGTTGCTCGCGACACGGCCTCAGAACCAGTTCAAGAATACCCCCAAGAAGCGGACATTCACGCACAGCAGGTGCAAGCAGCATCAAACGCCAATGGTCGTCGCGGAAGCAACTGGCGCACACCACGATAGTGCGGCTGCAGTCCTGAAGCACCCGCGGCTGGGTCGCTCGGTCCTCGGTCGTGGTCAGTTGAACTTTGTGGACATTCTCTTGCGCCACATCAATAACCCCTGCCGCTGTGGAGTGTACACGCATTCCGATGGCCGGAATGGGTTTACGTGGATGAATTGTCGAAGAGTGTCGAAGGAGGTGAGACCTAACCCCGACGGCCTGAAGTGGGTGCGTGCTGGCATTGGCGCGGCGCTGCAGCTGCTTTATTCCGGCGTGGTCCGCGAGGAGATCCCCGACAGGCTTGTCGAGCTATTGCGGAAGCTCGGTCAGCAAAAGGAAAGCACTGCGTA
This sequence comes from Xanthobacteraceae bacterium, assembly GCA_030043175.1. The sequence continues at coordinate 2,539 of JASHYD010000623.1, forward strand.
GTGTTTGTAAGGAAAAAGTACGGCAGACGCGTTGATATGTGAATTGTAGTTTAATTTGACGGCCGCTGTGCTCCCCCTAGGTTGCCGTGGTGTTAGCGGCTATGACAATCGATTTAGAACACGGCGCGTTTGAATCTGAAGCAACTACGGCCATGCGCGAGGCGTTTAAGGCTGCGTGCGAGGAGATTCGCGATATCGCGCGTTCCCGACAGCTCCCCATTTGACGCAAATCAAAGTCCCCCCGTCCGAGCGGCTAGCCTCTCGCCCTCCCTACTTCACCTTTGAGAGCGGCCCCAATCGGCTTTTGTCGTGTGCCCTGATCTGCCGGCCGACGCCACTGATTGGCCGGGAAGTTGCAGCAGCGGCACATCACGTCACCATCGGCGCCTTGGCTAAGCCCGCCCCAGCAAGGCCTTCTCCTCGCAAAGCGTCATGTCCTCGCGCAGGGACCCGATGGGGGCACCATCGCTCCAGTCTTCGATCAATTGACTTTGATTTTACGCGCCTTTGCTCTCTCAGCCTTCGGAAGCACCAAGGTCATCACGCCGTCCTTGAGTTCAGCGGTGATGTCGCCCTGCTCGATCTTACTCGAAAGCTGGAAGCTTCGTGCATAATGGCCAACATTATATTCGGTATAGATCGGCTGCAACCCTTCATATTTGGAATAATCGATGCGGCCGTTAATCGTCAAAATATCGTTTTCGACGCTAACGTCGACAGCGTCCCTGCCAACGCCCGGCATTTCAAGAGCAACAATCAGTGACTGATCAGTCTCAAAAATGTCCGTGACAGGCAGGTATGTACGCCACGAAGCGGTGGGCTCCTGCTTTTTCTCGACTTCGCGCTTCTGCTGCACTCGCAGCTCTTCTTGCGATACCATGGGGGACTCCAGCGGGTTCGTCACTTGATTTTTATGGTCCGAGGCTTTTCGCTCTCGGCTCGCGGGATAAGCAACACAAGCATACCCTCTTGCAATTCGGCCGTGATAGCGTCTGGACCAATTTGGATCGGAACTTGAATGGTGCGGTCGAAGCTACCCGAGCTGCGCTCACGCCTGTGAACACTGGCGCTTTCATTATACCTGGTCGTCTTCCGGCCGAAGATGCGAATTGTATTTTCCTTCGCCTCGATTTGGAGATCGTTCTTGTCGACACCGGGCAACTCAACGATGGCGACCAAATCGTCGTCCCGCTCGAAAACGTTGATCGGCGGGAAACTGCCAACCCCGGTCGTCCCACCGCCCATCCAATCACTCGCTCGTCGAGAATCAAGCGCCCTCTGGATTGCGAAAAGCGTCTCAAACTGTCGAAGGTCATGATGGCCATCCCTTGCGTGCTGGCTTCGCTCGCCAACCGGTACCGAGCCCGCCGTGACCATTGTTCATCGGGCTCTCCTTGCGATGTTTCATTGACTCAAATCAAAGCCTCTCGTACTTGTCATGCTGACGGTTCCTTGAATCAGGCGGTAAAGGTTATCCGCTACCTGCGGATGGCTACAAAACATGTCGTGAGGTTATGTCTTCCCCGGTTGCAGGATTTCTCGATCACCTTGCGATGTTCGCGCTGATTGAAGGGCACACGCACACGTCAGACGAGCAATAGTCATGGGGCTGTCGCGTGCGGCGGACTCACCAAGTCCAGCTATCGACGAAAGTCCGTATTTCGATTGCTTCGACCACTTTCCTGACGTTCTGCTCGACGTTCCCGCCTCCGAACTTTGGCGTCATCTGCGAGGCCCATCCTTCTTCCGCATTCCGGGGCGGCAGCTTGAACCGGTGTTTGTGAGCGTTCTCCTTCACGGCAATGAGGACACCGGTTGGCAGGCCATCCAATTTGTGCTGCGCCATACCCGTAGCACCGTATTACGTCGGCCGATTTTGCTATTCGTTGGCAACATTGGGGCCGCGAAGGCCAATGTGCGCACGCTGTCTCAGCAGGAAGACTTCAACCGCGCGTGGCCCGGCACCTCGCGCCCGGATACCCCGACTGCCCGTCTTTTGCACGAGGTGGTCGAAATGGCGCGGCGCAATAGGCCGTTCGCCAGCATCGATATTCACAACAACACCGGATACAACCCGCATTACGCATGCGTCAACAGCTTCGAGGCCACACACCTTCATCTGGCGCGACTTTTCAGCCGAACGGTCGTCTATTTCGAGCAGCCGCTTGGTGTGCAATCGGCAGCGCTTGCCAAGATTTGCCCTGCGGTGACGGTTGAGTGCGGACGGGTCGGAGAAACGGCGAACGTCGACCACGCTGTCGAGCTCATCAATTCCGTCCTGGCTATGCGGCGTTTTCCTGATCAGTCCGCACTTGACGGTGATCTCGATCTGATGCGAACCATCGCCATTGTCAAGGTACCGGCGGAGGCCACCTTTTCTTACGACGGTCTGGATGCTGACTTCCGATTTCGCTCCGATCTCGATCGCCTGAATTTCGCCGAGCTCGATCCTGGCGCCTTGTTCGGATGGTTGGGAGGTGACCGACTGCAGCGTCTCGAAGTTACGCTGGTAAACGATACCCTCGCGACCGACCCATTCTTTGGGTATGCTGGCGGTGAGATCCGGCTCTTGCAGCGAGCCATTCCAGCGATGCTCACGCTCGATCCGCATGCTGTCCGTCTGGATTGCCTAGGATATTTAATGCGTCGGATCGGACCCGACGGCCGACACATGCCGGAGCGAGAAGCTGGTTGACGGAATGGGCGCCGCAGGCGTCTATGGCCAGCTTGTGACGGCCCATGTAGGGAATGGCGCCGCGTCGGCGTCCGCCATCGAGATGCTGGCAACAGATCGAAGTGGCAGCCCATATGGTCGATGATTTGGATCGCCGCCTGGGCCAGATTGATCAAGCGGTCGAAGAGTCGGCCAAGCGCGGTCGGACCAACATCGCACTGTCGGCCCTGGAAGGCAGCGCCGCGCTTGCCGGTGAGCGGGCGAAACCGGCCAGCGCTCTGGCACGCGCTTCCGTGGCCGCCAAAGAGGGCCAGGCTGACACTGAGGCGCCACCGATCCGCTATGCGGCCAAATTATTCGGAATTGGTGGTGACGGCGAAAAATCAATTCGGCTTTTAATTTTACGTCCACGAAATTAGCTAAACACGACGGTTGCCGCAGGTTTCTGGCGCTCGCGAGAGATGCGCGACAACGCGCCGAGGAAATCTCGACCGGAGCCGAGACCTTCCAGAATGCGGCCCGAGAGCAGATGCGCAGGATCACTGCGAACTACATCAAATTGGCGGAGCGGCTTGAACAAGTGGCAGGCCGCCAGGCCAAACGCATTTCGCCGTCGCCAAGCGCCCTCCGAATGCGCATATCGCCCGCCGTCAGGCGCGACGTGCAACGGAAGAGGGCGGCCCGAACGCAACGGGGTCTTGGGCTGGGGGATTGGCATGCATCCGAGCCGAAAAGAACAGATGCGCTCAGCGAACCGGCTGCGTTGTGCAGCTGTCAGAGATATGTAGTGCCTTAGCGCCATCGTGCCGAACCGGTCGCGTCGTCGCCGAGGGGGCATGCCGGCTAGCGAGCCCGCTGGCGCGTCCGCGGCGCCGAGGCACCACCAAAGTGTAGCGCCCGCCCCAGGCAATGTTATGGGCGGCCACGACTGGGCGCGTTGGCGGGGCGGTTTTGACATTGCGCAAGGCGGGCGGGCTTGAGGCCCGCAAAGATATTCGATGCCGCGATTTCTCTATCAATGCCCCAACACAGGATTTCGCGTACGAGGCTGGGCTCCAGACGACGACTCCGTGACTGCCGGCGATGTCTTTGTGGGTGTCAAATGCCTTGCGTACGGATGGTGGCATTTCGTCAACCCTAAAACAGGCAAGGGGGTCGGCGAGAACGGCAAATAGGTGGGGCGGCAAAGGTTTTTGGGCAGGAGATATCAACATGGAAGCGAACGTAGAAACGAAAGTGAAAACGATAGTAGAAACGATAGTTTTACTAATTGGAATCGGAATGGTTGCACCGCTTCCATTCGAAGAAATCGTCGGTGGTTATGGCCGTCTTGCGTTGGCAGTCCTCGGTTTTTTACTCATATTTTGGTGGCTATTCAACAACGATCGAAAGAAGGATCTGAGGGGCGAGTTGTAGGCTCTGCGGCGTGATGTCTCGAGACAAGCCTGCGTCCGGTCGGCCTCAGGTTCTTTTCGATGACGCAAGGCGAACGCGTGCTGCGCCGTCAGGCCGGCGCCTGCGCTGCTCCCAGTCCGGACTGTGCTGATTGGCAGACTGAATTGCGCGGGGAAAGCTTCGCAAGTCAATCCCAGCCGGCGGCTAGTGCAAGGCCCGATGCCCAAGCCCAGACCCGGTTCGACAGCCTCCCAAACCGGGTAGGCCGCCGGTTACGATAGTAGAAGCGCAGGTAACCGCTTTCTGCCGGATCCCGCGTCTGGTCTGTGTCATCACCTCGCGTGATAAGGAGCTCCGATCCAAGGCTTGAGCGTTCACTGCGCAGTTATTAAAAATCCAGCGATCTGATCAATCGGCTTCGTAGCCCGCCCGGTAGCTTGACCCGGATGCCGAAATCCTTTCATGAAGGGACTGGTAGAGCGGCGGGAAATCAGTCAGACGGCAGGGGCCGACGCGGAGGCGCATTCTCGATCGAGGACCTTCACGGTCCTGCGATAGAGGTGATTTGCACGCTCTTCGGTTTCGCCAATACAGACGACCCCGAGCTTGCCAAATTCAGAGAGCGCGCCGATCAAATGGAACGCAACGCCTTCGCCTGTCGCGGCGTGGAAGTGCAAACCGTTTACGACGGCGATGTCAACAAGGTCATAAGGCGTTAGACCTCTATAACGGGGCGATTCGAGATTATCCGACGCATAGTACCAGCGCGGGTGCCCTGCTGGCGTCAGAAACTCACCTGTTTCCGCGGCATAGCGACCATCGGTGAGAAACTGCAACATCAAGAACGGATGGGTAGTACCGCCTTTCCGCAGATTGATTTCGATAGCGAAATGACGCCAGGCATCACCTTCCTTTACCGAGATGAAATCGACGCCGAACCGTCCGAGCACCCCCTTTTGAGCGAGCGCTTGGGCCACCCGTGTGCCACGTGCCTGAATGTCCAAGCGGTAAGACGCATCTGCTGGAAAGCGGCAGCCAAGGAAGACCTGCCCATTCGCACCACCCAGCACCTGATCGTGCGTTGAGATGGCGTCGACGCCTCCCACCGGGTTGATGCGAAACTGCGCTGAGGGCGATCCTTTGATGTGGCCAGCAACGAATTCTTCGACGATTCCACCCATGAACCGTAATTTTTCCTGATAGAGATCCCACGTCATCCCACGAGCCTCAAAGGCCAGGCTCGGGAGGCGGCCGCGGACCCAAGAGGCAAGCGACCGATCCACCGGCGCATTCGCAAGATCGAATAACGCGTTGCCCTCGCCGGAGAACCCTTCGTTGAGCTTGACCAC
>JASHYD010000624.1 GCA_030043175.1 Xanthobacteraceae bacterium
GCGCGCGACTGCCGAACCGGCTAGTAGATAAATCATACTGTAGATGAACTGACGATAACGCTGCGTCGGCGACGCCGGCAAGCCAAACACCGATCTCTCCGTCAAGTATACCCGCTTTCCCCACTCTCCACAGCAGCTGTCATCGCAGACGCAACGCAACTCAATGGGCCATCCAATTTGTGCGGCCGGTTAACCGCCAAGGCCGAGGACGGCGACTCAATTTTCGCCCTCCTGGCACTCCTTGTTGACGGTTCCGATTCACCTCCTCAAGCGCTGCCGTTGCGGGTACGTTGGTAGCACGTTCGTGTACCCCACGCTGCTGACGACCTATCGCGTCGCTCAACTCGGCAACCCTGGGGCCGGGGCTGTGTGAAAACTCCGCGCGGTATGTACGCGCTCGGAATTTTGAGGCCTGTGGTGAGGCGGAGAGCACAAGAGCTCTGACATTCGTCTTTCCGCACGGCATTACGACCAGATCAGATCGAGTTTTCGGACAGCCCAGGCCACGAACGGACATTGGCGACTGGCTCGGACATCTGCGTTGTTCCACCTTGAAGCCCGGAGCAGGATCGAGTCTTGTATCGGCCATGGCGCCGGAAAATCGGATGGCGGGTCGCGCGGTTAATTTGGCGTGCGGAACACCATCACCACGGGGGTGATCGAGGGCGTGACCTGGCCGGTGGGCTTTAGCTCGCCCGTCCCAGGATTGATCTCGAACTGCACAATATTGTCGCCCTTCTGGTTCGCGACGTAGAGCCATTTCCCACGCGGGTCGATCACAAAATTGCGTGGAAAGTTCACGCTCTGGTTAGCGAAGCCGATGACGGAGAGATTCCCGGACGCGGGGTCGATCCGGTACCCGACGATGCTCTGTGCGCCGCGGTTGGATCCGTAGAGGAACTTGCCCGACGGATGCACCGCGATCTCGGCCGTGCTGTGCGGGCCGGAGTAGCCGGGTGGCTCGGTCGAAATGGTCTGTAGCGTCTGGCCGATCTTACCGGACGCGGGGTCGTAGGAAAACGCCGTGATCGTTGCGTCGAGCTCGTCGATCACATAAAGCGTCTTGCCGTCGTGCGAGAAGGCGAGGTGCCGTGGACCGGCGCCGGGCGCGACGGAAGCCTCGCTCACTCGCGCGAGCCCGTCATTGGTGAGACGGAAGGTCTGCACCTTGTCAATGCCGAGATCGGCCGCAGCAATGAATCGGCCATCCGGGGCGAAGACAACGCTGTGGGGATGCGGCTCCTGTTGACGGTCCTTGTTTGGACCGGTGCCGGTATCCTTCACTATTCCACTCACTGGCCCGAGTCGGCCGTTTGTCTCAATGGGCAGGACGACGAAGTCTCCGCCAATGTAGTTGGCCACCACTACGCGCTGCCCGGTTGGATCGACCGCCAGGTGGGCGGGAACCGGACTGTTCACCGATTGGCGGTTCAGAAGCTTTAGCGTGCCGGCGTCCGGGTCAATCGCATAGGCTTCGATGGACCCGGACTTCTTCCCCTCATAGTCATTGATCTCGTTGGTGACGTAAAGGAATCGCTTCGACGGATCGAGAGCGACGAAGGATGGATTGGCGCTCGGTACCTGCTGCACGGGTATCAGCGCGCCGGTCTGCGGATCGAACCGGAACACCGAGAGCCCAACCGGATTGTTGCTCCCGCCGCCTGGTGGATTTTTTGTGTAAGAGCCGACATAGACATAGGTCGGCTTTCCTGCGTCTGCAGCAGCCCCCGCTGCGGCGTTGGGCAGGAGCAGCAGTGTCGCGACGGCAAAGCCGGCAGCGAATATCTTGCGGCGTTCAATGTGCCACGTAACGGAAGTAATGCCTTTGCTGTCCACGGGTCTTCCTCCCTGATTTCATCTTCTCTTACGCGTAATTATACGCGTTCTTGGAAACCTGCATAGGCGCGCGCCAGCCCGCGCTGGGAACACCAGTAGCCGGGCTTTGCAAAACCGGCGTGCGGCTAACCTTGCGGCCTATTGGACACGCGGCCTTGTCGATGGCCGGATGATTCTTGATTCATACGGTTCGTAATATGGATTGAGTCCGTCGCACCTCCGCGGACGGGTACGTCTACCTTCGGCGTCGGAAAGATTGCGGTTACGCAACAAAGAGAAGTACAGACTCGGCCGCGATCAATCCACGGTGGGCGTTGTACAAACGCGGTCAGCTCACCGAGTCGCAAAAGGCCATCGGCAATTTGTTCCGCCATCTAAATCATCATGGCGATGCGATCGCTGAAGGCCAGGTCTGGGTCGTCCGAATGTTTGCTTCGCGTTGCCGCGCTGCGCCAAGTGTCCCAAGCCGACGTGTGCTGGTTTGTCAGTGATAGAAGATCGTGATGGAGATTAACATTCAAAAACCAGAGCTCCCTGGAGGAGCCATGTCCAAAATCGTCTGGAGCGCACCCGGCCCCTCCTGACGAGTCCCCACGCCGTAGGGGAACGTCGCTTCACAGAATGTCCTATCCTCGATGTGCTGCGCCTGCTCTTTAAGCCACACTGCGTGGCGCGAGCCAAGGTGGTTTGCGCACAGGAAAACTGATGCCCCTTGAGGCCGCCGCAGACGCGTACAGCGCCCTTTTCCCGGCGAGGCTGCTTTTGCTATCTACGTGCGCATCGCTGGGGTTCCGGCATTCCGTCGTGACGATGGACGGCGTGGCGGCGGCCTTTTTTGCCAGCTCCTCACATTGCTCTCTGGTTTCTAAAGGGCGTGGGGTTATCGTCAGCCAGCGACAATCGGGCGCTTGGTTTACTGCACAGACGTAAACTACAAGTATGAACATGGGTCACCCTACTCATTAGAAGCATCGGGTAAATCTGGGACCGATCGTTCCCAGGAGAAAATCACTTACTTGCCGTCGAAGAGCAAGGCATAACGATCGTGACTTGGTCTATCTCCAGACTAACTGCGATCCGCTGGCATGCCGCTAAGGCGGGACATGATCCCCTCAGGCAAGGTTGAGAGTGGCGAGCGCAAGCAAACCGCTGATGACGTGTCGAAAGTGGTTCAGGTGATGTCAAAACCGAGGGCTGGCCAAACCTTCGGGATCATCTTGGGGGATGCCTGAGACTGCCCAAGAGACATCCGGCATGGAGGCGGCGCGAAGCTCAACTAGGCTCTGGTACGGAACGGGATAACCTACACGGCTCAAGCTCGAATGCTATCGCCTCGCTGAGGGACAGCATTCTAACAGGTTGTCGGTGACGTTCGTCAAATTCCAACGCAGACGGTTTCCGCACAACGTTGCGCCGGCCGTCGCCCTTTGCAACGCAGAACGACGATATCTCTGTTCCGTGGAGTTCAGATCGCTTTGGGTTTTGGAAAAATCGCGGGATAGCTGACCATAGAACTCGCAGAGACGTGGAACGCCAGATCGTGAAAGCGCGGCTCGAAAGAACCGAGATATGTTGACGCTGGCCCGTGGTCTTCAGTGCCGTCGTCAACACAATGCCACAGCGAGGGCCGTTTGAAATAGGTGGACGCGCGTCAGCTGTATCGGACCGCTCCGCGCATGCGCGGGCGTCGATGGGGCCGGACACACAAGCACCTAAAGCCTGCGAGGAAACAGTGGACAAACCATGACGCTCAAACTCTGGAAGCACCGCCGCCGGCGCGCCGTCGCGGCGCAACCTCAATCCGGAAATGTTGACGTGGCGAACGGCGCAATTCCTGGCGCGCAATTGCGCGCTGCCGTCGCGCGACCGTTCTAGCAACGACGCGATCAACCGCTACAGAGCCCTCTGGTGCGCCAAACACGGGGACCATCGTATATGCCACCAAGATAAAGATGCGACATCTGTGATCAAGGCTGCAGAGCGCGTCAGGATGCATCATCATGTACACACGACCGCCTTACGCTGTTCGCTCAGAACGACAACGGGGATGAAGCCAGAATAGAGTTAGTCATGCGCACAAAGGTCAGATTTGAACCCCTTTTGGTGCGCGGAGTCTTCAGTATCAGTTGCTCGCGACCTTCAAAAATCCGGGCTCGTGTGGTAAAGAAGATACCAAAGATATTTCTTAGCGAAATTGGCATGCTGTCAACACTATCTCACTTGACACTGCAATTTCTTCCGGCCTGAACAGTCGCATCGGACGCGATTAGCGCCGCTATCGGGGGGCTGCGCATGACGGATCAACAGCCGGAGCGCAAGGAATTGGGCTATCTTGACGCTATAGCTATTGGCGTTACAGGCGTTCTCCTGTGGTTGTCCGGTCTCTGTGCGGGGTTTTTTACTCAAGCGGTATCCTCCGCGCTCTTTCCTCACGCGGTGGCGTTGCGCATCCGCGGGCCAAGCCCGGCGTTCCAGGCAATCACAGACGGAATTTATGATGCGGTCCGGGTCTGCGGCATCGTTTCGGCTGTCGCGGGCATCGTTCTCGTCACGCTGGCTATCCTGGCGCTCACCCTGGCGCTCCACCGAACGCGAGGCGATAACGCCCCGCACACCTGATGGCGAGCCCACTATGGCTTTGCTCTGCCCGAATCTACCCGGCGCCGTGGTTCGACTGCCAAAATAGGACGGCCTAGCATTAGCCTCGCTTGAAGAACACGTCGATCGGCGAAAGCCGGCCTTTTCTTTTGGGCGCCGGGACCATAGCATCCACAATGCCAGTAAGCTTCGGCCGCGCCTTTTCTTTTGGCCCGCGCGCTCGTAACGTTGAAGACGTTGATGCGCTAACCTTCGCCGGCGGGAACCGCCGGCTTTTTCTTTGGACGCACATGTCATCCACAACGGACTGAAAAGACGAGTGACTGCCAAAGGAGCGCTCGGAACCCGCCGTCAGTTTCGATTTCCTGTTGAGCGCAGAATTTGCTTATCATCACCATCCTGACTCAAGCGCTGCTTCCATCACGATCGTGCCGAACCCGCGTCGCTTCGGCGCAGATACAGGCGGGCCGTTGCGCTCGGTCCAGCTCATCGTGAAGGTGTCGCCGTCGATCCCCCAGGAGATGTTCACGTGACCGGTATCTGTCGAGAGGGCCCCGTATTTCCCGGCGTTGGTGGCGAGTTCGTGCAGGGCGAGCCCGATTGCTTGCGCGGAGGCCGCCTTCAGGCACCTCTTGGGGCCGTGGACAGCGATACGAGAACCGATGAGATCGGCGAAATGCGCGAGCTGGGCACGTACCAGGTCCGCGATATCGACCCCCTTCCATTCGTTGCGGACGAGGAGGTCCTGGTTAGCTGAAAGGGCCTGGATGCGCTCCGAGAAGGGCTCGACGAAACCTTCGGTGTTTCTGGCGGCGGTCTGATGAGCGATCGAGTCCACGACGCTGAGCATGTTCTTGGCGCGATGATTGACCTCGCGCATGAGGAGATGCTCTTTTTCCTCACGCTCCTTACGTTCGGTGATGTCCTGTACGGTACCACCCAGGCTCACAGCCCGTCGCTCAGCCCCGGCACCTTCAAAATATGCAAGCGCGTTAGCCTCCACCCAGCGGACGGTGCCGTCTCGCCGCCGAACCCGGTACTCATGATGGACGTACGGCGTCGGATTGACAGGATCGAGCGCCGCCTGGCGGTTCGTGCAAAACCGTTCGAGGTCGTCTGGATGCACCCGCTTCATGATGTCCTCAATCGCTATTTCATCAGCGGTCACGTCA
>JASHYD010000625.1 GCA_030043175.1 Xanthobacteraceae bacterium
ACACAGCATTCGACGTTGCGGTAACGCGGCTTGCCAGCGTGCCCGGCATTCGCTGCGCGAAGTATCCCGGTGCGTGGCCGGTCAAGTGGCGAAACAGATCTCGGCGCAGGTCGCCGGTAACGCCGACGAACGCAGAGTGCGCGACCAGACCAGCCAATCGCCACAGCCCGCTATCCGCCGCGATCAGTGCGACAAGCAATCCGAACGCCGGCCAAATGCCGCTCGCGCTGCCGCTCGGATGCGTCAAGGTATCGACCAGCAGCTTGATGCCGTATTGCGTGCCGACCGAGCATCCGACTGCCGCCAGGACCGCAGTCAGGATGGCGGCGTGAGCAGCCCAGCGCCGATAGACGAACCTAAGCGTAAAGGCGATCGGACGGTTGGCGTACCAACTTAGATCGTTTATCGCCATGACACCCGGAAAACTCATAGCTTTCATGATGCGCCCGCTAGGAAACCCGTTTTACTCGTTGATCAATGGGTCCCCTCTCACAACCGCGCCGCGGCTGCTTGGCCTCATGCTCTGCCAATCCGCCGAGAGAGGTTTCGAGTTTCGGCTGGAAAGCCGACCGCAATGTGACGGCCCACCCCCTGGTCGCGCCAACGTCCTGCTTGATGCAAAGCGTTAGACATGAACCTCCCCAAAAGAAAACACGGTGCCCGATGAATTGCTGAAGGTTGAGAGGCAGGAAGCAGTCGGGTTCCCGCAGTAAGTGCTTAACCCGACAGAGCGAGGTATGTTCCCTGAAATTTTAAATAAAATCTCTGGTCGATATTTCCGCTATTTAAAAGGCGGAACGAGGCCGCCAGGGAGGCGGTTGTGGCGGTTGTTGGGCCCGCAACGTGATCAATGGCCATTAAACGATGCCCCGCTCCGACAACCAGCCCGTCCGATGTCGCTCGGCAAAACGCATAGCTTCGATGCATGCCGGCCGTGCGCAAACGTGCCGGAGCTGCGCCAACCCAGATCAACGTCACCGCGTTTAGCCGGGTGGGGCAAGCGCGAGGATAACGTATGATTGCGGTAGGGAGGACTATGCCACCGCGGATTGGACCCCAAAACTGTAGATTCGTGGAAGGAGGGCGTTCGAGCGGTCCTCGGTGTGACGGTAGGCAACGTGGAGATTACCCTCGGTTAGGTTCCGCGCTTTGGCAGCCGCATTTCTCGGGAGTTGTTCCAACGCTTGTTCGTTGCGCTTGCCGCACAATCTGCTCCGCGGGTCGCGATCGCCCCCCTGCACGCCGGCAGACGTTAACGACGACGATGTCGCCCGGCCAGCCCCAGCCACGCGCACGCGGGATCTATCAAGGGCCACGCTGCACGTTGAATTCGGTATTGAAGCAGACCGGAGTCCGATACTCCTTCGACACCGTGACAATGTTGGGGTTCTCGCCTTTTACAGCCTCCGAGATCGGCTCGATCGCGCGCCACAAACCGTTATTGGGGGCATCGTGATGCGCCGGCATGTACACGTCGGGCTTGTACGTCCGAATGTGCTCGATTGCCTGTTCGACCGTGAGCGTGTTGAGATATGACGCTGCGACGGCGATCAGCGCAAGGTCCACGCGGCCGGTCCGCTCCATCGCTGCCTTCTCCCATTCGGAAATCCGGCCGCCGCTGTCGCGGTACATGATGCGGAAGCCGTCATCGAGTGTGATCAGGTAGGCAATAGTACCCTCCGCAATAACCCGTCGATCGGACGTGCCGCGTTGCCGGATGACGTTTTGTTCTGCGGCTTCCTCCTCCGTCAATGGCTTTGTCACCTGCTTGAGCGTCGCGTCGATCGGCCCGACGATATTGGCCGGTGGCTCGCCGTGCCGGCCTAGGATCGGCTCGATGGTGAAACCTGCAAATTTTAGGATTTCGCCGCCCCGTCCCGTTACCGTCCTCACTTGCTTCGAGTCGATCTGCTGCGTGGCGAGCTTGTCTGTCGTCACTGGCGCGCCGACCACCGTCGCGCCTGTCCTTACTCCGACGGACGCCGCGTCCGACATGTGGTCGAAATGCCCATGGCCGATGAGAATGGCATCGGCACGTTTGACGTCTGCCGCCTTAAAACCGAGCGATGGGTAGACGCTGCCCCGGTCGTAGTACGCGTCCAATAGGAGGATATGACCGTCGTGCACCAGCTCAAAATTCGAATAACCGATCCAGCGCACCGCAAGCGTATGCGGACTGCGAGGCATTGCGCCACCGGTTGAGGCAAGCGTACGGGCGTAACAAGCCGGATCGCGCGGCTCGGTAGCCTGGTCGATCGCATCATTCAATTCGGAACGCGGGTCGCTGAACGGGCGGCCGTTCCCGCTTTCGCAGATCGTCACAAGCGCAACGACCGCAACAGCAGCACTTGTGCCAAATCGAAATGCTCGGGGATGAACACACTTCATGGCGTCGCTCACGAGGTAAACTACGCCCCAAGAATGATTGCCTATTGGAGATCTGGCAAGAGCCGTTCCCGGCCTCCGTCGCGCGTGATATCAGCATCACCCGACAGTGGGGCAGGGCCGGGCAAGCACTGGAACGAATACGTCGAACCGCGCAAATATAAAACTGCGCGACAACACAATGTGCCATCTGTCTCGCATCGTCACGCGTGCACGATCAAGACCGGGAGCCATTTTCCTCGAAAGCTCAGGACCTGCCCGCTACGCGGAATACGCGTGCGCAATTGGACTCTTTATAAAAATGGTCGATCCGACCGCGCGGTCAGATTCTCCTTGCTATTGACATCGGTTTCGACGAGCGCACCAGGAGGCAGGCGGCGCCCGCCGGTGCGCCCGGCGGTGGCGCTGGGCAAAGCATCGCATCGATGCGGCCGAGTATGGGTATACCCCAGTTTCCAGGGGTCGAGTCCACCGGCATCGTGCCTGGCCGGTCTGGCGCTCGTTCTCGCCGGGGATATTGTCGAGCTCGGTGAGCAGCGGCCCGGCGGCCTTCAAACGGGGTCGAACAGGCCGTTGCGACCCGCACGGCCTCTCGCTTTTCTCGAAGAGCTTGCGGCCAGCTCCAAGGCGTGGTTCCTCGCTGAGTGCCGCAGGTTGCCGCACGGCGCTTGGTCCGATCGACGGCCGAGCCGCCTGCTCCGAGCTTGCGCGTGATCTCCTCGTCGCTGGCGCCGGCATCCGAGCCAGCAAAATCTGCGCACATTTGAGCGTGCGCGCCGCGATGTTCATCTGCCTCTATCCGCCGATACCGGGAGGCTCCAAAACGTGAGTCAATCCAACCCGGGGATTGCGATTGAGCTATTGTTCGACTGTCGTCACACGGGAACCATTTTGCTGACAGCGCCGGCTATTGGCGCACCAGATTGATCGGCTCCCGACCCTCGGGAATGCTCCGCTGCCAGTTTCTTGGATCGTTTGCCTCGAAGCGCCAGAAGCGCCCGGCTTTTGATCTGAGCACCAGCTCGCCGCGATCGAGATACCAGGCCGCGGGCCCGAAGCCCGTGACGATTGGCTCGCAGCCCGGTTTGAGCTTGAGCGCAAAGGCGTCGTCGCCTGCGGCCACGTTGGTCAGCGTGATCGTGCACACGGTTTTTCCTGAGCCGCGCACCACGCTCCAATCCCCCGCCATCTGGTCGAGCGGAACGTTCACCGCAGCGGCGGACGCCGCATTCTGCAGGAAGAAGATGCCTTCGCCGGGCCGCTGGGCTTCGAAGATGCCGCTCTCGACTTCGGAGAATTCCAGCACCGGCTTGCCTTTGCCGTCCATGAGCTTGACGAGGTCGAGACCGCCGATTGTCCAGCCGACGACGTCCTTCAATTCCGGCATCTGCACCGCGCACGTCTTGTCGACTTCGAGCCTGAACAACGTACCGCTCGGATCAGCCTTGAAGGTCAGGTGGCAGCTGCGGTCGTGATCGGCATTGGAAATCTCCCACTTGCCGATCATGGTCTTAAAGGTTTCGTTTGATGTTATCGTCCGCTGGGCGGAGGCCTGCGCCGCCGCGACGACGACGGCGAGGACGAGGAAGGCGTGAAGCATGCGACGGGGCATTTCGACATCTCCATGCAAATGCGCCGCAACGACGATGGACGGCGCGGGCCTCCCCCGCTCCGGTCGATCGCATTCGCGAAGAAATCCGCAAATGCGTTATTTTTTCGGCGAGGTCTCTGGAACCGGCGTGAGCGGCCCCTTGCCAGATGCCCAGGAGAGCAAATTGTCCACAACGAGCTGATCCATCGCGGCGCGGGTGTAAACCGACGCCGATCCCAGATGTGGGAACAGTACCACGTTTTCCATTTCCATCAGCTCCTGGGGAACCTTCGGTTCGTTAACGAACACGTCAAGCCCCGCGGCGAAAATCTTCTTCTCTCGCAGCGCGGCGATGAGCGCCGGCTCGTCAACGACCGAACCGCGTGCAACATTAATCAAAATCCCTCTCGGCCCGAGGGCCTCGAGCACCGCGGCATTGATGAGATTGCGAGTCTCCGCGCCGCCCGGCACGATCGCGATCAGCACATCCACGTCATGCGCCATGTCGAGCAGGCTCGGGTAGTGCTTGTAGGCGACCGCGGCCTGGGGCCGGCGCGAATGATAGACCACCGGGACTCTGAAGGCGTCGAGCCGCCGCGCGATCGCCTGCGCAATCCGGCCCATGCCAACCATTCCGACGGTGCGGTCGCGCAGAGTGGCAGCAGTCAGCGGGTAGGGCGCTTGCTGCCATCTGCCGGCCCGTAGATAGCGGTCCGCCTGGGGGAACTCGCGCACTGTGCACAACAAAAGCCCAAGCGCGGTGTCGGCAACCTCCTCGTTGAGCACATCAGGCGTATTGGTGACCAGGATGCCGTGCGCACCAGCCCATCTGGCGTCCACGTGGTCGTAGCCGACCCCGAAACTCGATACGATTTCGAGCTTGGGGAACCGCTGCATGAACTCCGCATCGATTTTCTGATTGGAGTACGTGACCGCAAATGCCCGCACGCGGTCGGCGATACCATTCAGAAACGTCTTCTCCTCGATCAGTCGGTGAACCGTGAACGCCGCCTCCAGGCCCTTTGCCAGCAGCGGCTTAGCGGGCCCGACCAGCAAAACATCGGGCTTCTTGTCAGCCATGCGACTCTCCCCATGATGCACCACGAATGGATGCACAAGATTTACGCTGCAATGAAACCGATCTTCGCATCATTCCAGCGAAAGCAGGCATCTCGGTACTCCACAGCATTGCGGGTAACGGATTCCCGCTCTCGCAGGAAACAAGAATCGTTCCAAGGATTTGCGTGGACGGCATCAGATCATCAATCCGACCGGATGCTCGATGAAATGCCGGAATGCCGTGAGCAGCTGCGCGCCCAGAGCGCCGTCTACGACGCGGTGATCGCATGATAGCGTCACCGTCATCTGGCTCACGAAGCGTATCGCGCCATCCGGAGTCTCCGCCGGGCGCCGCGCCGCAGCCCCGACCGCAAGAATCGTGGCGTGCGGCGGATT
>JASHYD010000626.1 GCA_030043175.1 Xanthobacteraceae bacterium
GAGTTCACAAGCTCATGCCGACCCCGATCACTCTGCCTCGTCGCGCAGCTTAACGACCAGCGCAATGCGTTCATCGAGAGCCCTCAGGGCGCTTGCCATTGCACGTTTTAGCCGCTCGTCGAGTCCGACCGTGATCATCTCTCCGGCGTAAGCGTGTCCAATGTGGCATCGATAGCGGGACATAGCTCCATCCTTGAGTTCCCACATGATGCCGCCGCAGTCTGGACAAGTTAGCACTGAGCGTGCTCCGAACCAGTCCATGCCGTTCATGCTCGCCCGTGCGTTCCTTGCAATCTCGACTTCGTATCGGAAGTTATCAGGCACCGCGATCAGGTCGCCAGCTGGCTGGTGCACGAGGGCGTGGAGCAGCCCCGGCGTGTCCCTCAATTGTGTGACATAGTCGGGCTCCATCCCCATCAATGTTGTCTGCGGCATTTCCGGGAACGCGGCATCTTGAGGGTCCTGCACCACGGTCACGCCACCGGTTTGGTTGACTGCCCACAGGCCTGACGCGCCATCGCCAAGTGTCCCGGTGAGGACTACGCCGATCCCCCGATTGCCGCAGCAAACCGCAACGGAACGCAGCATCGGGTCGATCGCCGGACGGGCGTTGTTCTCGCGAGGGCCTATCCCGAGCCACAGCTGTTCGCCATCGACAATCAGGTGTCCCCCCGGAATGTAGACGCGGCTTTTCCTTTTTACCTCACCTTCATTCACGAACGTAGCCTTCAAAGGCCCGGCCCGCGTCAACAACTAGTCGAGAGATGAGCTAAACTCGAGCGGGAGATGTATGGTCACCAGGATCGAAGCTGGAAAATTCTGAAGAAACCTCTTCGCGAGAAAGAGCAGGGCTTCAAACCCACCGGCCGAGGTACCGATGGCCACAATGTCGCGATTGGCCATGTTGCCTTCCTTGAAGCTGCGTGCCGATAACGGGCGCTAACGGAAGCCAGTTCCGAGGCTGCGTTAAGGCTGCTGGTGGAAGGCCCGTCGGCGCAACTCTTCCTCGTATGCGGGGTCACGCGTGTTTCGGGGAGAAGCGGAAATGGCGGCCAGACCCGATCCGGTCTCGTCCCAATCAACCTGGCGGGACGACGATTCTGGGGAACGTGCTAATACCGCTCATCCGGTTCGAAGCTGATCAGCGAGCAACTCTTCATGGCATGGCGCGCCGTGACAACCGATCCGAAGGTTTTCACCGACCGATCTCTCAGCCTGCGGAAATTCGCGAAATCGAACTTACGAGCTTGAGGCGACCTTGAGTCGATGGCTGCCGGACACAAATGGAATAGCAATTCACGGCGCGAATTTGAACTTTCTCTGAATTGGAGGTACTCGCCATGATCTGAAACTTCCGCGCTAACAAGGGGCATGAAGGGTGGTGTGCCATGGCGGACAATAATAGGAATGACCAGAGCAATCGCAAGCCAAAGGCTGGCCCAGCAAAACCAATCATCGTGACAATCGGAGCGTCTGCAGGCGGCGTGACAGCCCTGCAACGCTTCTTCGAGGCGCTTCCCGAGCACACAGGCGCCGCCTTTGTCGTAGTGGTACATCTCGATCCCCATCATCGCAGCGAGCTGCCGCAAATTCTGGGCGGGCGCACCCGCATGCCCGTCATACAGGTCAACAAGGCTGAAAAGTTGGAGGCCGACCACGTCTATGTCATTCCGCCCGACCGTGGCGTTACGTTGATCGACCACGAGATCTCTCCCACGGAATTCGACGAACCGCGCGGAAGACGGGCCCCGATTGACGGGTTTTTGCGCTCGGCTACACGCACAGGCGACGGCTTCGCGATCATCCTGAGTGGCGCTGGCTCAGACGGGGCCATCGGGGTGCGCGCCGTCAAGGAGGCGGGGGGAATCATTCTGGTGCAAGATCCCGAGGAGGCCGAATACTCGTCCATGCCGCGAAGCGCGATCGGGTCCGGCGTTGCGGATTTCATTCTCCCGGTGCGCGATCTCGCCACCCGGCTGGTCGAGCTCATTCGCATCAAGAGGACCGTCAAGCAACCCGAGGAACCGGAGGTTGACAAGGAGTTGCTCCGCCGCGTGCTCGCTCATTTGAGGGTTCGCACGGGACATGATTTTTCCAAATACAAGCGCTCCACCGTGCTCAGACGTCTCGCACGCCGCATGCAGGTCACGCGGAGTGAAGACCTCTCAGCGTATTACGAAGTTCTGCGCGAGAACGCCGATGAAGCTCAGGCCCTGCTGAGCGACCTTTTGATATCGGTGACGACTTTCTTTCGCGATCACAACGCGTTCGAAGCGCTCGCGACCCAGGTGCTGCCTGGTTTGTTCGAGGGAAGGGAGCTGGACACGACGATACGGGTCTGGGTGCCGGGCTGCGCCACTGGAGAGGAGGCCTATTCGATCGCGATCCTGCTGCATGAGGAAGCGGCGAAGCATGAGCTTCGGCCGCCCATCCAGATCTTCGGGTCGGACCTCGATGCGCGGGCCCTCGCTATGGCGCGGCAAGGCCGCTATCCAGCCTCGATCGGAGCCGACGTCAGTGAAGATCGTTTGCGGCGGTTCTTCATCTATGAAGGCGATGGATACCGGGTCCGCCAAGAGGTGCGCGATGCGATTCTGTTCGCAGTGCATGATCTGCTGAAAGACCCACCATTCTCTCATGTCGATCTGATTTCCTGCCGCAATGTCTTGATCTACCTCGATCGAGACTTGCAGGATCACGTGTGCAACACCTTTCATTAATGCGCTTAATCCCAGCGGGTCCCTGCTGCTTGGCGCAGCCGAAACCGCCGACAATCCGCCGGGACTGTTCCGCGCCATCGACCGCAGCGCCCGCATCTACACATCGATCGCGCAAGCGGGCGACAAGCCGCGTCTCTTGCCGCGTTTGCTCGGCAGGCCGGTCACCATCCGCGACCAAACCGCTCTCGTTGGGCGGCACGTGAGCCCGAGCGTCGCTCTCAGCGAGGCGGCGCTGCACCGTCGCGTTTTGGAAAAGGTTGCCCCTCCCAGCATTCTCGTTGACGACACGTATAGGGTCATCCATCTGTTCGAAAACGCGGGCCGATACCTTCAACCTTCGGGAGGATCACTAAGCGGCGATGTGGTCGATTTGGCGAGAACCGAGTTACGATTTGAGCTGCGGTCGGCTCTGCATCGTTTCTTTGAGCAGCGCCAACCTACGCTGAGCTTGCCGATCATGGTGCGTTTCAATGGCGCGCCGCATCGGGTTCACCTCCAGGTCGCTGGAGTAACTGAAGCAACGGAAGCGCCTCGCGCCCTGGTCATGTTCATCGAGGGCGAGGCAGTCGATGAAGCTGCCATTTCGGGCGAACCGGGCCAGGCGAGCAATGAAGTTGTGCGCCATCTGCGACAGGAGCTGGAACTCACCAAGTCGCGCCTGCGAACCGTGCGGGAGGACTCCGATTCGGCCAACGAGGAGCTGAGCGCCGCCAACGAGGAGCTGCAATCGATCAACGAGGAGTATCGTTCGACCTCCGAGGAGCTGGAAACCAGCAAGGAGGAGCTACAGTCGACCAATGAAGAACTGCAAACCGTCAATGCTGAGCTGAAGCTCAAGCTGGACGCGATTTCGCGGTCTAACAGCGACCTGCAAAATCTCCTGGCGGCGACTGATTTTGCTACGCTGTTCCTGGATTCTGAGCTTCGCATAAAGCGATTCACCGACCGCGCAAGCGATATCTTCAGCATCACGCAAAGCGACGAAGGACGGCCAATCAGTGATTTTTCGCATCAACTCGAATATGATGACCTGATCAACGACTGCGGAAAAGTGCTGTCCGACCTGGCGCCCATTCGGCGGGAAATCCACAGCCGCTCTAATCTGTGGTACAATATGCGCATGCGTCCGTACCGGACCGTCGACAACAAGATCGAAGGAGTCGTCACCACATTTGTCGATATCACAGAGCGGCTTCGCACGGAGCAGGCGCTGCGAGACAGCGAGCACCACTTACGTCAGCAGAAACGCCTGGTCGAGCTTGCCCGGGTGCCTATTTTTACGTGGGACCCCAGCGGCGGCATCCTCGAATGGAACCACGGCTGCGAGGAGCTCTACGGCTATACGCGCGAGGAGGCGATAGGTAAGCGCAGGGAGGGGCTTCTCAAGACCGAGGTGCCCGGATCGTCGTTCGAAGAAGTGGCGAACAAGTTGCACGAGGAAGGGGTCTGGACCGGGGAGCTTTTGCATCGCGCAAAGGACGGGCGAGTTTTGACTGTCGAGGCACTGATTCAAGTCGAATCGGTGGGCGGCCGCCGGCTTGCGCTCCAAAGCGTGCGCAACATCACCGGCCGGAAATTGTTGGAGGAGCGCGAGCGTACTACCGCCTCAAAAACGACGCGTCGCTGACCGTATCGCCTATCATGGGTGCATGAAGGGAAATCGTCGGTGCTTCGAAGGTTGCCCGTGACATTACCGAGCGCAAGCGAATCGAGGCGCAAATTAACGTTCTCACTCGCGAGCCAGAACGCCGAGCTAATCGCTGACTCCAGAGAACACGTGAGGGCCCTTCGTCGCGGGTGCCACGACGTGGCTGATCACATTGCTAGTAGCCAGGAGGCGATTGAGCACTCGATTCGGTTACTTCGACTCGCGGGCAAAATAGAGGCCGAGCTAGGTCAGCCTATCACAACTCGGCCTGCTGAGCCGCCATCACCCGGTGCGCGCACTGAGCCGCGTGAAGACGGCTGATCCCCTCCCTAATCACGTCCGCCTCATTTTCGAACTCGCGTGCTGTGATAGACAGAGCGACTTCCCCAATGTCTGCTCGTGGCCCACCTCTGCCGACTTACGCGTTGCACAAAGCGGGTCGGCTAGCTCCCTTCCAGCGCAAAATTGACCTGGGGTACTTCGGACGTGTCGCTTATGTTATCGGGACAGCCGTTCGTCGCCCCGACCTGACATAGAGCCGGCGGGGAATTCGCGGAAAGGTCATGGAGGTCGGGAGAGTCGGCGCCAAAATCAAGTCAAAGATACAGCTCGTTCGCCCAAATATATTCCGAGGGCGCCTGCCGGCTGCCGTTTTGACTTTCAGCCGCCTACGTGATGCTGTTTCTTGGCAGGACCGGCCGGTACCCAAGGGGATAACCAGAACGATGCCCGATGACCGCAAGAAGCTTCGAGGGACCGTGGCCAGGCGACAGCCGGCAAGGTACTTGCTGCGCGACAGCGAGCGCCGACTGCGCCTTGTCACGGACAACGCACCGGTTGCCATCGCGCAGTGCGACAGGCAAGCCCGCTTCAAGTTCGTCAACAGGCACTACGCGGAGCGGCTCGGTCTCACGCCAGAGCAGGTGATCGGCAAACCTATCCCGGAGGTGATCGGCGACAAAGCCTGGGCGACCTTTGAGCCCTTCTTCCGCGAGTGCCTCACCGGCAAGGCGGTCGAGTTCGATGTCGAGGTCGAGCTGCCTTACCAAGCGACCGACCCGCAGTTCACACATTGCTGCTATGAGCCCGAGTGGCGGAATAGCAAAGTCGTCGGGCTGGTCGCGGCAATCACCAACATCACAGGCCTCAACCGTGCCGGAGCCGCTCTCCGTGAGAGCGAGGCGACATTCCGTGCCATGTTTGAAGTCAGCGGCGTCGGGAAGGTCGAGGTCGAGCCCGGAAGCGGCCGTTTCCTCCGCGCCAACGCCGCGATGTGCAAGTTCGTGGGCTACAGTGAGGCGGAGTTGCTCGACCGATCGGTGTACGACATAACATATTCGGAGGACCTCACGCTTGACCGCGAGTTGTGTCGGCGACTGGAGGCCGGAGAGTCAGAGTTCGACGTGGAAAAGCGCTATGTCCGCCAGGACGGAAGCGTAGTCTGGGCGCGGACGACCATGAACGTCATCCGCGACGATTTCGGCAAGCCCTTGCGCCACATGGCCGTGATCCAGGATCTCAACGCGCGCAAGCAAGTGGAGCAAGCCCTCCAGGCGAGCAAAGATCGTCTACAGCTTGCCCTCGACGCAGCCCAGCTGGGATGGTGGGAGTACGATCCGCTTCGCCGCGTACTCTTGTGGGATAGGCGCGCTCAGGAAATTTGCGGTTATGCCGAGAGTGAACTGACGAACGAAGAATTCCTGAAGCGGATACATCCTGACGACGCGACAAGATTTTCGGCGGTCCGTGAGGCGGCGCTCGATCCGGTCGATCCGAAGCCCTACGGGAACGATTACCGGATCGTGCGGAGAGACGGAAAGGTCCGTTGGGTCGAGAGTCGTGGACGGGCTTATTTTGATGGCGCGGGGCCTGAGCGCCGGCTCGTGAGTTTCGTCGGCACCGTCCAGGACATTACCGAGCACAAGGAGCGCGAGGAAAAGGAGCACCTCCTCATGCGCGAGATCAACCATCGCGCTAAGAATATGCTCAGCGTCGTGCACGCAATCGCCCGCCAGACCGCCACCAAAAATTCTGAAGACTTCGTCGAGCGCTTCTCCCAGCGCATTCAGGCGCTTTCAGCCAATCACGACCTGCTTGTCCGCAACGAATGGAATGGCGTTGAGATCGAGGACCTGGTTCGCGCCCAGCTCGCTCCCTTCGCCGACCTGATTGGTTCTCGTATTGTCGTGCTCGGCCCCAAGCTGCGCTTGAAGGCGGCTTCAGCGCAAACCGTTGGGCTCGTGCTTCACGAACTCGCCACCAACGCTGGGAAATACGGGGCGCTCTCCATGGATAGTGGCCGCGTCGATGTCTGCTGGGAGATCGACGCCGATACTCTCAGCATGACGTGGACAGAGCGCGATGGGCCACGAGTGTCTGCGCCAACGCAGCGCGGATTCGGCACTATGGTTATGGAAGCGATGGCCGAGCACAGCGTGGATGGCACGGTCGACCTTGATTATGCGCCCTCAGGCCTGACCTGGCGCTTGACCAG
>JASHYD010000627.1 GCA_030043175.1 Xanthobacteraceae bacterium
TAGGCCGGGATTCCCGCCGCGATGAGGCCTAATCCGGCCAAACTTTCATTTGGCGTTGTCCAAAGTGTATTAACGATCAGCAGCAGTGCGCAGGCGATGAAGATGACAGGCGGCCAAGGGAACGCGGGGGTCCGATAGGCAGGTGCCGGAAGTTTGCGACGGAAATAGAATAAACTGAATGTGTTGAGCGCGTAGAAGATCCACGACGCAAACACGATAGAATCCGTGAGCTGATCGAAGGTGCCGGAGGCGGCGAGTACGCACGCCCACAAGCCTTGAACGACCGTACTCCCGACAGGTGAGTGTGTGCGGGCGTTCGCTTCGCCAAGCCACGACCACATCAAGCCGTCCCGGGCCATCGCATATGGGACGCGGGCGCCGGTCAGGATCGTTCCGTTCATCGCGCCCAATGCAGAAAAGACGAAGGCGAGGGAAAGTATCGCAACGGCCGCGCCCCCGAAACTTTGCAAGGCGGCCTTGGTCGCGACCGGCAATGCATCGGGATAAAGCGTGGAGTGCGACGTTACGACTTCCTCAAACGGCAACGCGTAAAAATAAGCGAGATTGGCGCCCGCGTACAAAAAGAGCACAGTGATGAGTCCCCACGCGAGCGATTGCGGAATCACCCGTTCCGGGTCGCGAATTTCGCCCGCCGCCATCGGCAGATTGTTCCAGCCGTCGAAAGCCCAGAGTGCCGCGAGAACCGCCGACCCGAAGCCGGACCAGCCCTTCCATCCGCCTGATGAGGCGGCATCGCTGAGGTGATGCCAGCTCGTGCCCGTCCCGAACGCCAATATGGATGCCGCCAGGCCTAAGATCATTAGAATCTTCACCGCGGTCATCACCGCTTGCACCCTTCCGCCGAAGTGAACGGAGAAGCAATTGAGAACGGTGAAAAAGACGATGATCGCAATCGCCATCTCGACCCGGTGATTCGCCATCGGCAGAAAACTTTCGAGAAACGTTACGGAAGCGATCGCGTATGCGGCGATCGAACCCGGCGCGGCGATCCAGAATCTCGTCCATCCAAAGAGAAAGCCGGTGAGCGGGCCGTATGCCTCGCGCAAAAAGACGTATTCGCCTCCAGCCGCGGGAAACAGGCAACTCAGCTCAGCATATGTCAGCGCCCCCATGAACGAGAGTAGGCCAGCCATCAACCACGCGAGTAAAACATAGAGCGGCGGGCCCGCGTCTTGAGCCATCACCGCCGTCTTCAAGAATACGCCGGTTCCAATGATGGACCCGACCACGATCGCAAAGGACTCTTTGAAACCCAGCCGCCGCAGCAAATGGACGTTTGTCATGCCTTCATCATCCTTCAACGGGTCCGAAATACAGCCGTAAGGCATCGACTTCGGCGGCAAGAGCGATGCGACACTGACGCCGCCGCCACCGCGAAGGCCTGCACCGCGCTTGAGGGACTTGGCGAGGGCGGATTACACGCTGGCGGCATGCTGCACGCAAAAGGATCCGTTAGGCGATTGTAACTCTGACCCCGGCCGTGGAACGCCCACAGATCGCGCTGTTTGCCGAATGCCTGGAAGATTGGATATGCGAGGATAATCCGGTTCGTCTGATTGTTAATGTGTGCCCGAGCCTCATTTTGGCCGGCTGATGCCGGGACGACCGGCCGCAGCTGAAAGAAACTGCCGTAACGGTTTTGCATAGAGTAGGGAAGAGCCCGCAGAGGCTCCCGCTACTTACTCTGTGGCGTCGACGAACCGCTAAGCGCGTGGCGGCCGCCGTCGCTCGTGGAACCACACGCGGTACTGCGTCATCTTCGCACGCTGCGCCCCCGGTGCATGTCGCCTGCACGTCGAGGCCTCATCGCTGTTGTCCGGTGCGCCCCACCTCAGTTCGACGCAGTCGTTTAGGTTGTATGCCATCTCAAGATTCGGCGCACGATCAATCACATCCCTGAGTGCGAGCGTCCAGGCGGAGCCATCGCTGCGCGTATAGGAAAACTTCGTCGCCGCAAGCGCCGATGCGAGCGCACGCTCCAATTCGGCCTTCACGTCCGCGAGGCTCTTATTCTTCGGCATCGCGTACCGCTCGGGCCGCCGCGCGACGCGCTCGGGGAAGCCCCGTACCACATCGAGAGCGATCAACAGCCGCAAATCTCGCGCCGGCGTGGCGAAATCTTCCCACGCGCCGGTGGTCTCGAAGATCGAGGCACCGTCCGGCATGTCCGCGTCGCGGTGCCCGCCGTTCTGGAACTTCCGCCCGTTTTCGACGGACGTCACGCGCGCCTTCACCTGCTCTTCAAGCGACGCGATCGCCTCCGTCATCGCGCGCACAGGATCGAGTGGCGCCGGCGATATCACGTCATCCATTCGATCGTAGAAGTCTTCAATCCCGAGCCGCGACTGATCGAGCGAAAAATCGGAGTACTGGGGATTTTTCGCTATTTCGTCATTGGTGAGCCGTCGTAATACGCCGTTCTTCCCGAGCACAACCGGCCTGAAGCGCTTGAATCCCGGGCCGCCGAGAGCCGGGTTCTGCGCGAACAGGAAATTGCCGCGCCAAAAACGCTTCCGGGCGACCGTGCCGTCAGGCTGCCCGTCGACTGCGAGGATGACGCCCGCCGCACGGTCGGACTGCGGTACGCGCCGCACGATCATCAATATGTGCCCGTAGGGATCGGCGAAAACGGTTCCCGGGCGCAGCGTCTCCTGCTTGAGCGGCACGGGATAATAATCAGTGTTGTTGTCGCTCAGCGCCGTCCGCGCGGAACCGGAGTGCACGCTGTCGGAGACGATTCGGGTAAAATCGCCGAACGATGCCGCCAAGCCCAGCCGCTTTGGCGCAGGCGTCGCTGTCGTGGGTGGGCTTGTCGTCGCAGGTGCAATCCCCACGGTTCCTGGTACCGCTGTTGGGGGCGGCGGACGCGCCTGTTCAGCATTTTGAATGCTGAACCACTGCGGGCAATATGGCGGCTTGCCGCCACCGCCGCGCGAGCACTTCGAGAACCCGAATGGCAGCCCCAGCTTGAACGCGAAGTAGGCGCGCAGGAAGTACGGAAGGTCGGCGCAGTCGGGGCGAAGGACGATTTTCATCTCGTCTTCCCCGAGACCCAAATGGTTGAATAGGAAATTGCGGGACCGGTCGCGCAGCACCAGGTGCAGCGCTGACCACGATGGCTCTGCATCCAGGGGGTCGTCGAAAAGCTTCTCGATCCAAGCGGAGAACAGGTTTTCGGTCGCCCGATTCCAGGTATTGCTCAGGGGCCAGGTGCTCCCCGCGATCGCGCTCGGCCGTGGCGGCACATCGGGGCGCACTTTGACTTCGCGGCTGACCGTGCTGCACTCGACTGGCGCGCGGTCGCGCACGAGCGCCGCACGCCAGGTCCCCGAAGCCGGCGATGTGATCTCGGCGAACCAGAAATACGGCGGCCCACCGTGGCGCTGTCGCGATTGAGCGGCAATGCTTCCATCGGGTGCAATCAGCCGAATTTCGCCCTCAAAAGGTTTCTCCGCGGCGAACACGACGCGCAACGGAGCACCTCTCCACGGTGCGATTGGCGAGGCCAAGAACGCTAGCTCCGCCGCATCCTCACAGGCGCCGGGTGAACCTGCGGCCCGTGAGTCCGTTCCCGAACCAAGGACCAAGAGAAACGCGCCGGCAATCAGCGACACCGCTGACCTGCGAGCAGCGACAAATTGGCGTTCTGGAAACAAGTGTGCCCCTTGTCCTCTGGTGCCACCTTACCCGGTTATCGCGCAGACTATGGCTGAAATCATGGCAAAAATCGATTTGCGTGACGTGGATATCGATCCCAAAGTCCCAGCGCGCAAGAGCTATGGCTCACCTCAACTGCAGCAGCACGAACCATTTCTTGTCATTGAGGGAGCAGTTCATCGAGCCGCCCGGCGCCTGCGGCGGATGGCCTGTGGCCTGTGGCAAGGTCCAATGGCCGGGGCCGCCGCAATGCCCCTGTTGCGACGGCGAAAATGTCAGGTTGCGGCGTAGGTTCATCTTCCTGGCAGTGACGGCCTGATTGACGTTGCCGCCAATGGTGTAAACCTTGCGTGCAGCCTTATCGACATGGGCGACGACTTCGCAATGGGTACGCCGGATCGAGCGCTCCTGGACGCTGCCGTCGAGTTCCGCCCGGATGCGCTCGCGCACCGACTCGTCGCTGGCGTCGGCGAGCGTGGACTCGCGCTGTTGGCAGATCAAATCACCCGGGCGCGGTCTGGTTGCAAGCGGGCACGCGCGATAGATTCCGTCGCTGGCTTCGTTCTTCAGCTCGGCCGCGCTCACCGCGAAAGCGTCGTAGATATAGACCCGATGAGCGTTGGCGAACTGGAACACGTTCGGCGCCACACCCGACTGGCGTATCACGTAACTGATGAAGGCTGCTGACCATGAGGTATCGATGATGGCGCCGCGCAAAGCCGTCTCACGGACGATTTCGCGCATATCCGGATCGGACACACTCTCGGCCAAGCGCAGGAGCTCTGCGGCAGAGGTTCGCAACAGCGGCGCCTCCTGGGTGTCTTGCGTGGAGGACGAGGCATCGCGGTATCCCCGCACCTCAAGCTTGCTCGAGGGGTCATCGCCGAACAGTTCCCGCCAATATTTTATTACCCGCCACCAACCGAAATGGCCGAGTGGCGCCAGCGGATCGCCCCCGTCGTCCTCCTCGTGCTCGGCCTCCGTCAGGCCGAAGCGGAACAGACGGCCGTCGGAATCAATCTCATGGCCGCCGAAGCGGGCGAACTCGTCGATCGCGGTCTGCGCGATGCGTTGGCCGAGCTCCGTTGGCGCCTTCGCGGCGGTGACGTTGCAGGTCGCTTGCACGCTATTCCAGAACTTCATGGCGGGGCGATCGGCCTGCGCGAATGCCGGATGGGCGGCTAAACCGATCGCAGCAACCATGGCGCAAACAGAGATACGCATTACACCTCCTTGGCAGGTGAACGGCACTGTGAAGCATGACTCGGCGCACGGGACCAAGCTCGATCATCCCGACCGATGACGCATTCCTGAAAAGGAGGGGTAATCAATGCCTTGTACCAGCACTAACGAGGGCGATAGACGGGAGTGTCCGCCGCCCCCTGCTCGAGAACTGACCTTACGAATCCGGAGAGTTGGGCAAATAGAAGGCGGAGATTCGCCCGATATCCGACTTTGGCGGTAACAACATCCTCGTGGCCTGACGCGAAACTTCGCTAGCAATGTCGCATCACTGCTTCGACAAACCTGCGCCTGGCTTGACCAATCAGGCTTGTCGAAGACCTCATAGGGTGAACACGATTTGACAACAGGATCATGGCCAAGTCCCGTTTCGGGCTTAGCACCAAGGAAACGCCGGTAAAGCCGGTGTGCCCCACCGCATCGCTATCATCGATTCCGTTCATGTAGCTGGGACGCAATCGATCCCAGCCTAATCCATATTCTCCTTCGCTGTCCTGCCATTGGCGCGACCACATAAGCGTTACGCTCGCGGTGGACAATGTCCTTGCCAGGGCGCCGTTGCGGTGGCCCATCATCACTCTGGAAAACTTGCCGAGATCACGTGCCGTCGTGAAAATTCCGGCGTGGCCAGCCACGCCACCCATCAGGTACGCGCGCTCATCATGAACAACGCCGCGCAACAATCCGCCTCGACCGGCATCAATCTCTGTTGGAACAATGCGTCCTAAAAGTGCCTTCGGGGGAACGAACATTGTCTCACTCATCCCTAGCGGTTCAAAGATTTCATTTTGACAGTATTTATCTAGGGTGAGACCCGTTATGGATTCTACAATAAGTCCCAAAAGAATGTAGCCCAAATCATCGTAGACACGCCCAGTGCCTGGTGGATATAAAAGGTTTATCGAACAAATTGATTCCACAATTTCGTTACGAGATCTGAGGTATCGGGAAAGCGGCTCCCCACCGGGGAACCCGGCCGTATGCGCGAGCAATTGAAATATTGTTATTTGGTCCTTCGGCGCTTGCTCGAGCCGCGGAATAAAATTAAAAGCTCGGTCGTGCAAAGCGAGCTGCTTTCGCTCAACCAATTGCATGATAGCCGTAGTGGTTGCCAAGATTTTGGTCAGCGATGCAACATCAAAGATGGACTCGTCCGAAACGGGGCAAGCAACTGGACCGTACGTGTCACGCCCGAACGGGATATATATCTCGTCAGTGCTCGATATCACCGCAGCAACTGCGCCAGGAAATATTCTATCCTGAACGGAGTCCCTCAGCACTGAACGTACGTCTGCACTTAGCCCTGATCGGCCTTGCGCCTTCATCGCCAATTGGCCGTCACTTGGTGCAAATGACGCTCTAATCGAGGTAACCTGCCGCTTAAACTCAAGACATTTGTCTTTTCGAAAATGTCGGCTGACCCGGGTGAGTTCTAAGGTGAATGTCCCGAGTTAGATTCTGCCGTACGGCCCCACACCAAATTGCTCGTCCGGCAAATCTCGTGTCATCGCAATGTGACAGAGGATTGTGCGGAAAACGTACGGCCTTACGCGTCGGTTTTGGTAGCATACTGCGACGCCAGGCGCGACTCCTGGCAACGTCCCTGCTACCGTGGCCCGGGCGGCTCCACCCGCGAGGCGACGCTATTCTCGGTAGTGCGGCGCCGATCGACAACCTCATCGCGCGGGTCTGATCCGCGGCGGCGGCGCCTTGTGGCGATCCGGCGCAGCTTCGGCCGCCATACGCCGATCCGGCGCCGCAAGTTCACAAGTTCGGCAACACCGAGCGGCAGTCCAAAGCATTGCGCGAAGCACGGTGCGACGCACGCGGCATCAGGCGTGCGAACTCGATGGTACCGACAAGGCTCAAAGGCTCATCCAACGCCCCGCGCCAAGTCTGACGCGGCAGCGGTCAGCATGATATGTTTGGAATGGCGACTTGAAGGTGTTCAAGCCGCCGACAACGCCTCGGAGGAGGAAACTATGATCACCAAGAACGAAAGACTCGCGTCACGTTTGCCCGACGTGGCTGCCAATGGTCTCGTCGACCGCAGGGCGCTTCTCGGGCGCGGCATCCTGTTCGCGGGCGCAGCAACGACCGGCATTGGGAGTTCGATCGCCGCCACCGCCGAGCCCTTGCCGGTCGATCCATGGAGCAAGGAACCTGGAACCGTGATCCCGCCCTACGGGGTGCCTGCGAAGTACGAGAGCAAGGTTGTTCGCACGCTCACCAACCCCAACAACGAGCCGCGCACTAGCAACGCGCGGACGCCGCACCATCTTCTCGATGGCACCATCACGCCGAACGGTTTGCACTTCGTGGTCGCCCGATCCGGGTTTCCGGATATCGACCCGAGCAAACACCGCTTGGTTATCCACGGGCTCGTA
>JASHYD010000628.1 GCA_030043175.1 Xanthobacteraceae bacterium
TTATCCACAGCGCACAGCGATTCGACCGGCATGGGCGACAATTCACCCTGCGGATTGGGGGAACGAAACGAAACAATCTGCCTCAGATCCGCGACTGCGTGCGCGTCTATCAACACGCCTCGTCGGTCTGAGGCGCAGCCTCGCTAGATATGATGGGAAATTGAGTTCAATCTGGCTCGCGCCCGCGGTCCAGCGTGTCGCGGAGGCGGGCAGAAAGATCCTGTAGTGAAATGGGCTTTTGTATCAGCTGGACGTCGCGGTCGACTCGACCCTGGTGGACAACAGCGTTGCGTGAGTATCCGGACATAAAAAGGACTTTCAGCTTGGGACGCAATTCCCTCGCGCGCCTCCAAAGCTCCCGCCCGTTCATCCCAGGCATCACGACATCGGTGAGCACCAGATCGACCTTAATGGCCGATTGCTCGAGGATGCCCACGGCGGCCACGGCATCCTGCGCGCCGACGACACGATAATTCAGATCGCGTAAGACCTCGATCAAATGCGCGCGCAAGTCTCTGTCATCCTCGACCACCAAGATGGTCTCGCTTTCCTCGCCGATTGCCGTGCCGGAGTCGTCCTCAACGCGGTCGGCCTGCTCGCCCGATCGCGGGAAGTGCATTTTGACCGTGGTCCCTTGGCTTGGTTCACTATAGATCTTCACGTGCCCGCCGGACTGTTTGAGGAAGCCATATACTTGGCTCAGCCCGAGCCCCGTTCCTTGACCGATTTCCTTGGTGGTGAAAAAGGGCTCGAAGGCACGGGCGACGATGTCGGGCGCCATACCTTGGCCTGTGTCGCTCACCGAGATCAGCACGTACTGACCCGGCGAGACCTCCGGGTTCGAGCGGCAATATTCGTAGTCAAGGACCTGGTTAAAAGCGTCGACGGTGAGCTTTCCGCCGTTCGGCATGGCATCGCGAGAGTTGATCGCGAGATTGATCAAGGATGACTCGAGCTGGGCAACGTCCACCTCAATCGACCAGAGGCCCGCGGCGGAAGCGACCTCGATCTCGACGGTTTCGCCGAGGGAGCGCCGCAGGAAGTCCGCGATTCCAGGCAGGTAGCTGTTGAGATCGAGGACTTTCGGATCGAGCGGCTGACGCCGCGAGAAGGCAAGCAGGCGGTGCGTTAGAGCGGTGGCGCGCTGGGCGCCGCGGACAGCGTTCGCAATCCAGCGCTGTATGTTTGCTGCACTGCTTCCGAACGCCTGTACGGCTCGTTGCGCAGTCTCCAAATTGCCCAAGATGATCATCAACAAGTTGTTGAAGTCATGGGCGATGCCACCGCTGAGCTGGCCCACGGCCTCGAGGCGCCGTGAGGCCGCGAGCTGCTCCTCAGTTTCGCGCAGGATGCGTTGCGCCTCCATCCGTTCTGTTATGTCGCGCGTGACCTTCGCAAACCCCACAAGCTCGCCGGAGTCGCTGCGGATTGGATCGATGACAACCGAGGCCCAGAAGCGCGTGCCATCCTTGCGCACCCGCCATCCCTCAGCCTCGAATCTGCCTTGTTCGGCTGCGGTCGCGAGCGCTCGAACTGGAATTCGCGCAGCCCTATCTTCCTCCGTGTAGAAGGCACTGAAGTGCTGGCCGATGATCTCATCCGCCGGGTAGCCCTTGATGCGCTCCGCGCCAGCATTCCATGTCGCGACGATGCCGTCCCTATCGAGCTGAAAGATCGCATAGTCGATCACGGCCTGCACGAGGTGCCGGAAGCGACGTTCGCTTTCGAGAAGCCGGCTCTGCTCGAGCTGGTGCTCCGTCATGTCGCGCGTGACCACGGCAAAACCGATGAGCTGACCGTCGTAGTCGCGCACGGCGTCGATCACGATTAGCGCCCAAAAGCGGGTACCATTCTTGCGGACGCGCCAACCCTCCATTTCGAACCGGCCGGTGTGCTCCGCTGTCGCGAGCGCGTTTTGCGGCACCTCGCGCGCTTGGTCTTCAGGCGTAAAGAATTTGGCAAACGGTTGACCGATGATCTCCTCAGCCCTGTAGCCCTTTAGCCGGGCTGCGCCGGAATTCCAGCTGACGATTCTCCCGTCGATATCGATCATGTAGATCGCATAGTCGAGAACGGAGTCGACGAGAAGCTGCAGCCGCCAGGCATCGTCCCCCTGCATTTGACCCTCGCTCGCTTGGCAATGGTTCCATTTTGTTGGCTAGACTAACGAAATACCAGAAGCAAGGTTCCAGCTCCAATCCGTTGTCCCGCTTTGAGCGATATGATTTGAGGCTCTGAGGGTGAGAGTCGAGTGTTTCGCTCCTGCTCATATCCCAGTTGCGTCATCAAGAGAGTCGCTGTCCGCGTACGCCGCGCGGCACGTCTATATCGGTAACCGGGCCGGGCGGCAGCTAACCCCGATACC
This sequence comes from Xanthobacteraceae bacterium, assembly GCA_030043175.1. The sequence goes on from JASHYD010000628.1 coordinate 2,366, forward strand.
GTCCGCACCAACGGGAGTGCAGGCGCCCTCAGTCTCCATTGCCAAATGAATTGGCTCTCTTTTCTGCGCGCTCTTCCGCTGCTTTGGCGAGGTGCTCCACGACATGCAACGCTGGGTGTGCGGCGTGCCGTAGCGGTCAACCATGGAATGGTTCTCGTTCAGGAGCACATGGCGGACATCACGACCGTTCGAATGGAGAATCGTGATCGGATGCGCTTGCTGGAGCATCTGCATTCCCAGATTTCCGAAAATGATAGGCACGCCTTCGGGCCAACACTGGTTGCCCGGAGTCGGACAGATCACGCCGGGCCACGATATCTCGCCATGCCTCTTCACGGCTTCGGCATGGGGCTTCAGGATCGGCACGTCAAGAATCGATTCACAGGGGCCTAAGGGCTCAAGAACTCGGCAACGGAATGGAACGGCCCGATACGTTCGCAGATAATCTTCAAGCTGGCGAGCACCGGTACGGCAACCAGGGCGCCGATAACTCCCCACATCCAACCGAGCATGATGATCGTGATAAGTACGGCTACCGGACTGAGTGTCATTCGTCGACCAACCACAAAAGGCACAACACCCTGCCAACAGATCGTCATCAGCACGAAATAGATTGCAGGAGCTATGAAAGCCTGGGCGAGGTTGTCGAAAGTTAGAACCCCGGCCAGAGATAATAGAATGATGATCGCAAACTCGCCCACATAAGGCGCAAAACTGAGTATCGCGGCAAGCGTGCCCCACAAGAATGGATCGGAGATGCCCAGAAGTCCGGCGGTCGCCATCACTATGAGACCAAGCGCTATATTAATGGATGCGACCATTAGGAGATAGAATGAGATATCTGTCTCTATATTTCTGACAATTTGTACGGCGCGTTTTTTGTCTTTGAGGGAAGGAGTTACTAAGACGAGTTTCCTTAAGAAGGTGTCCCCCGAGACCAGAAACAAGTATAGAAGGCCGATGACGGCAGCGATCGTAGACGCCACATGCCCAATGCCAGTTGAGAGGAGGCCAGACAATCCCGACCCGGTAAGTTCCACCTTCTGGACGGAGGGCCCCTCCCTCGGTGCCGTTGCTTTTTCGAGTTGTTCGACCGCGTATTGAAGCATTTCGAACGACGCCGCTACGGGACGTAGCGTCTCCTCGAGACGGGAGAACCGCTGCGGTTCGCTCAGCCAGCTCTGAGCCGGGCCTCTAAGGCTAGCCGCAATGCCAAACAATGCTCCGACGGCCGCTACCACGACGATCAAGGAGCCGAATGTACGCGGTATGCGAACGCGTTCGAGCAGGCCCACGAAGGGCGCCAACAGCATGCTCAGGAGCAACGCCGCGATGATGGGGATGAGAATGGGTGAAGCGAAATAGAGAAAGTAAAACACCAACAGGATGAATATGCCGACGATCGCTCCAGACTGAAGGCGTACGCTAGTCCTGACGGGGGGCGGCGCCTCGGGGGAGGTCTCGGTCGTCTCGCCGCCGACGACATCCGGCGCCGACGCGTCGTTCATCGATTGAAGCCAAGTCTTCAAACCCTCCAGCACCTTCGACACGTGAAGCAGCTCCGAATATCGCTCTGAAAGAGAACGCGCCGGGCGAGACACTCCGGCGAGAGCCGGATCAGCCTTTTGTCATGCAGTCGTAGAGATACGACAATGCTTGCATCCCGAGGGCTGCTCGGGGGCGATCCCTCGATCACGAGCACGGCGGTCTACACAGCTTTTGCGCAGAACCGATTCAAGGACTTTCGGCGGCGGTCGGGTGCGCGAAAGGCAGGCCTGCTTCATGGCAGGCATGTCTTCTCCCAATGATGGTTCATGTACCAGAACGACCACGGGGCGAGGCTCAGATGAACGAACACGAACCACTGAGTCGCTACATATTTCACCGCGAAATTCGGATGCATCATTTTTTCCTTTGTGAGGTCGTTGGATCGTTTGCTTTTCTCTGAGCAGACGTTCATGTGATCGTCTGGGCGTCAAGACGCTCGGCATCGGTCGGGCGAGCCCCGGCCTTTGGCCTAGCGTGCGGTATCGATCTGCCATGTGCGAAAAGCGGCTTTAATTTGCTTGAAACGCTAAACGCCGTCAGTGTGCGACGCTCGTGCGCCAGATCGCGGTAACGTTCTGCTTGATACAACGCGCCCAGCATGGCGCACCTACGCGGGTATTCACCTTCGTAACGCGGCAGATAGAGAGAGAACGACCCCAGGGCGGTGCGCTGAGGGGGGCTCGCGGACAGCCCTGAGGTCCTTCGGCCTCACGGTACGCGGCATGCGCTATGCGCCATCCGTTAGGCCGGAACCGTCAAAGCGGCTAACGTCAATACGCCAGCATGCCCAGCTCCTCCGCTTCAGCCAGGGAGCTGTAATGCTGTGCCATCCGCGAATAGTGGGTTCGTATTTCGGATGAGGGAGTGCAAAGCCGAGCGATGGCGCGACACTCGTTCGCCAGATCGCGACAAAGCTCTGCTCGATACAATGGATTCGACATGATCCCTCCCGAGAGAAAGTGCCCAACAGTTATGTCGGCCGATAGTAAAGTCGGTCGCGTAAATTCTTGTTCCTCGCTCTCCCGTCACACGTTCGCGAGCGATTGCTGCGCTCCAATCACACGCGAGTGAGCCGCTTGAGGCGAATTGCGCCGTCGGCACAGCACCCCTCAACCGCGCCGGGATCGGGCGCATAACACTGAGACAGAATGACATCTCGACCGCTCCAGTCGGCCTATAGGTTGCGACAGCGTCTGAGGGGCAATGCGGGCCTTATCCGCTGAAGCATGAAAATCAAACGTCTTCCGCCTGGGGTCGTCGTCCCAGCCCAGCCCATTAAAGCCACCGTCTGGCCCTGCCGGGTTCACGAACTCAAGCTGACGGTTACCGGCTGACGCCAAGCCGATCACGCCAGAGAGTCTCACGCAGCCTACTGTAGTCTTCGCGGAGCTGTCATGAAAAGGGGGGCTACTTCTGCGACCGCCACTCCAAGTCCGCGCGGTGACGCAAAGCTTCTTCGAGACAGGCGAGGGCCGCTTTGTCTTCTCCAGCCTCGGCATACATCACCCCCGGTAGCGCACAGTAGCCACGGCAAATCGGCTGCTACGTCGGGAACCGGACGCAAGCTTCGACGTTGAAGTTTTTGCGCGCTGGTTTCCCGGTTGACCTACCGTGCGTGGGCACCCGTGGCATCCGAAAGAAGAGGAAAAAACTGATGCATGATCAAATTGGGCGTAAGTTGGAAGTGGACGACATTGTTTTGATTCCTGCCGTTGTGACGAAGCTGTATGACGATGAGGATTATTGCAATGTAGAACTGAAAACCTTGTTCGGTCGTCGCCCGGATGATGCCTACGAAAAGTTCGGCGCGATGAACACCGCAGTGGTGTTACGCTACAATGATGTAGTTGATTTGCTCGGATTGGACTGGACGTCCATTCCACCACCCGTTTCCGGTCAATCCGCCAGCGATGTCCGGGTGCGTGCACTACGCCAGGCTGTTCGTGATGCTGCTTCGAGGTAGGCGCTGCCTCAAGGTAGATGGGGGGATGCCCGCGACGCCGCACACCTCCGCGTTCCCGACGCTACGGGGTTAGAGATCCTGCAGGTGGGCGCCGCGGTTCATCCAGGCAGGTAATGCTTATTGGATACCGGTCCCGGAGCCCAAACGCTCGTACGAAAAGCAAGCCTCTTCAAGCGGAAGCCCGCGCATCCGCCAACTCACGGATTTAGAGACCACTAACCCAGCAGGAACGCGCGCCGTGCATATGCGAAGATAGCCCAGGCACCGATCGAGCGCCTGGTTGTGATCTTCGAGCGTTTTTTTTGCACGAGCCCGAGCTGCTCGGCGAGCTGGCCCGCTGCGACACCGCGGGCCGTCGCCGGCTGTCGCCGACGTGTCCACGGTGGACGCGCTGCACGCCGACCGGTCCGCGAGCGGACCTGTGCCCGCCGAGCTTGAGCACGGCCCGGCATCGGGAAGGCCCGCCAAGCTGTTGGGCGCCATGCTGCAAGTGGGAATCCGCCGGAGCCGAGATGGGACAGCAACGGCTATCGGATCAGCCCCAAGCTGCGGAAGCAGCTTTCCGCGGCGGGAGCCCTATCGCGGTGGCCCGCGCAAGGCAGGGGCAAACCAACTTTAGCTGTTGTCGCCTACGCCAATCGTCCGCCGCAGCGTCCTGGCGTTGATCAAAATCGCAACAATAGACTGAGTCAAGCTGATCAAAGTAAGCATAAGAAACTCAGTGTTGTTGAAGATAGCATCAAGTGGCTGCACACCGGCCGCCCCAAGAGCGAAAAGCAAGACCTGAATACCACCGACTGCACCCATCAAGATGGCTTCGATCGTGTTATCAACTCCAGGATAAGAGACCTTTAGCTGCTCGGCCATCGCCATCATCGCAGCAGCGACCATAAGGACCTCAACCCAAGAGAGATGGTACTGACCCCACTCGACCAGAGTGGCCCTCGGATCCGGGAAGATGAACTTCCCCACTATGAAAAGAGCGAGGATGTATAAGAAACCGGGCATGTATTTGAGCGGACCGCTTCTTGGCGCGCCCCGGACATATGGAGCAGTTGCAGATCTCAAAATTGTGCCATCGGAGCTTCTGACATCGATCCCTGACATTGCCTTTTCCTGTGTCTTCGGAAGCGGCTGGCCGCTGATGGTTTCAATAACTTACCCCAGCGATGAGCCCGCGGCCGACCTCATGAGCAGCTAGCAGCAGCTCAACGGGCACGCCCGGCAAGAAGCCGCCCAGACCATCGCATCTCGCGGTCAAGCGATTTATTAAGGGAGGGCGGCCTCTGGGTCGCCCTCGAACATCGCTGATCTCTCCTGCTCAGCCAGCAAGGGGAGAGGTATTAAGTTATTCGAGGATTTCTACGATACGGCGGCTGCCCGGCTCTACAATGACCGGCCGATCGTTCACGATCGCATACCGGTAGCCAGGCCTCACATGATACTCGCGAGGCACTTCGTAGAACGTTACGCCCCGCTCTGGTAGCACCTCGCCAACACGCACATCGCTGTCGTACCGGAACGAGGGGTGGTGCTCACGGATAACGTATTCGCGAAACCGCGGTCGCTCTTCAACGCCCAGGATGCCGCCGACGGTACCGGTTGCGGCACCGACCGCTCCACCGACAATCGCCCCAAGAGGTCCAGCCGCTCTGTCGCCTGCTGCCGCTCCCTCCTCGGCTCCCCGGATTGTGCCTTGTGCGTGCGCAGCATAGGGCAGTGTTGCGATAAAGAGCGCGGCAATCGTAAGCAAGCTCTTGTTCATGTTCGCTCCTGTCTCGTTTCGGGATTTCCCCCCTACACGTCCGCGAAGAAAAGGCACCGCCCGATGGTGGGTTGGGGGCACGAGAACCATCGGGAAATCGCAGTGAGTCGCTAACCCGCCAAAGCTAGAAAGGTTCCGCTGTGGGAACTGATCACCACCTCTTGATTTCCGCTCCCCGTTCT
>JASHYD010000629.1 GCA_030043175.1 Xanthobacteraceae bacterium
CTCTTCAGCCGTTCACGTTGTATCGACGATACCGAGCGCAACTTGAGCCGCGTTCGACGCTAGTCCCAGTACAAAAGGTGATTGAGGAAACCGCATGACCAAAAACATTCTGGCAGCGCGTGGGGTGCTTTGCAGAACGGCACACTCATTGGATCGGCGCCAATGCGCCGCGGCTGACGCTTGGACCTGTGGTTAGGGAAGCGTTCCCCGACATTCGCAGCGCATCATCGAACTTCTGGGCCAAGTAACGCTCGGCACCGATCCGGCCACCGCCAAGGAAGTGAAACTGCCGGGGGGCAAGGAGAGACTCCCGGTCGCGGTCCCGTAAGCAGGCAGCGTGGGCGTGACGACGTGACATTCGGCTCAATCGGGTTGAGGTGTTTCGATGCGGCGGTCTGCAGATCGTGCGCGATGTCATTGCGCATCCCCAGCATGCCCGTTGACGATCACGCCCAATCTGTCGAATGGATCATCGCCGTCACAGGCCGGCGACCGCTCACGCAGATGGCCGCCGACGATGCGCTCAACCGTCTTGATGTACGCGGCCAAAATATGCCGGCAACCGCTGCCGTCGAACCGAACACCGTCATGCGGATGAAATCACGGAACACGCAGGATGAATCCCGCGCCGTGAACATTGTGAATCATCGGCGGCTCATGCGCCAAGTCAACCTTATGCCGCAGTCGTTCCAGATGAACATCGATGAGATTGGTTTGTAGGACGAATTTGTAATTCCAGACATCCTCCAGCAGCATGGTGCGTGTCAGCATCTGGTCTTTGCGGCGCATCATATATTCGAGAAGCCGGAACTCTCGTGGCAAGAGCTCGATTACGCGATCCCCTCGCTTGGCGGTTCGTTCGATGAGATCGAGTTTGAGCGGACCGACCTGGAGCATCGTGGCCTGGCTGTCTGCCGGTCGACGCAGCAGGGCCTCGATCCGGGCGATCAGTTCTATGGTCGCGAAGGGTTTGGTGAGATAATCATCGCCACTCGCCCGCAGGCCGCGCACGCGATCATCGACGGCGCCAAGTGCGCTCAGGACAAGAACGGGCGTGCGCACGCCGTGGTATCGCAATGCCCCGATAATGGTCAGGCCGTCCACTCCGGGCAGCAGACGATCGATAATCATAGCGTCCGCATCCCCTACGCGCGCTCTGTCCAGCCCTGTGAGGCCGTCCGCGGCCCAGTCCACGTCGAACCCGCGATCGCCGAGTTCGGCTCTGATTTCCTCAGCCGTCTCTTTGTCATCCTCGATGAGGAGCAACCTAGCCATCAGCCGGTCCTGATCCGTCGTGACGACCCATTTGCTGCCAATACATCTGCAGGCACGGCCACGCTCTCAATCTGCAGACCGTAGGGCGCATAGGGCAATTTGCTCCGGGGATCGACGGGTTTGCACGCCTCTTTAGAATGAGAGCCGCCTTCGTGTTGACGTTACCGTGCTGACAGCGCAGCCGCGGCGATCGAGGGCGCCGCGGATACCTCTCGGTGAGGCCACGAACGCGGAGGCACGCCCGATCAACAATCGTGTTCCTTCGGTCGCGTCGCTCGGCCTACCGGTAGGAGGCGGACCAGTCTGCATCGCCTTGAGTTTGGAAACGAATATCGGGGTCGGAACCGTCCGACATCCTCGCGTTGCGAGCAGATGTGGGCGGGCGCGATTGAATCTCCGACCGCCAGTTTGAATGGGCGCGCGGACCGGCATGCCGCGTCATGGGACGATGGCGGTGGCCGACCAGGCGAGCGGTGTGATGAGCGTTTTTATGGCGGTCTCCATTTTGGGCGCGCAGCCGTTGCGCTATAAATAAATTCGCAACCGGCTGGCGCCACTAAATTGGCGTTCACAAGATTAAATTCGCTGTTAGGGACGATCGATGCCGCCGGCGGTTCTGCTACAGGATGGCAAGACTTGTGCGTTCGGGGACGAGAGCGTGTGTCCGAAACGAACGGCTTCCCGGCGACGCATGATATCGCTGCGCTGCTTGCTCTGATGCTGATCACGCGGAGCGCGAGCAGTCGGGTGGCCAAGAACCCTTGGGCGCGTGCGGGATAGTGGCCAAGCTGCTTCCATGAGCGTGCGTAAATTCGCGCAAAAACTTCAACTCGATTGCCGGGAAACAACCCGGGCTGCAAGCACACCGTGATGGGCTTTGGACCGCGCAGGCCGACGCATTTCGCTAGGTGCTTGCTACGGGATCGCAAGCATCAAAACGGTGCATTTGAGCGACGGCGATCACTTCGCCGCGCCGCGAAGCGACGCCGAAGCACGGGTTCTTGACGGGCAGCAACTTTCGGAAACCGCCCAACGTGGCGGCGGGTGCCTGATGCAGCCCAGCGTATCGGGCAGGCTCTCACCCTCTGATGAGGCAATGCAAATGGTGACCGGGGGAGACCGTGCAAAGTCGTTTACAGCAGATTGAAGGCGTGGATCGAGGTCATCGGGTGCGATGGCACAGGCCGATATCTATGACACGATCAACTTTAAAGAGACGTGACCGCCGAGCAAAACTAATATTGTTGGATCTCGGCCTGGGTGATTCTGCGTCGCGCTTTTGCAGGTATAAACGTTGCACATTAACAGCGAATTTAATCTTCTGAACCTCAATTTAGTGGTGCCAGCCGGCTGCCACTTTATCTTTAGTACGTGAGCTGAGAAACTGTAACGATGGGCCAAGGCCAAATTGGTCTTCGGTCAATTAGACGCTCTACGCAAGTCGGAGCACCGCCCCACGCGGCGTTGCACCACCAAGGAGGTTACCATCATGACGAAATCGATAGTGACAGGAATGGCGGTTTGCGTGGCGCTGACCGTAGGCGCCGGAAATACGGCTGCACATGTGCACAAGTCGCATACGTACAAGTCGCACGTTCACATGACCGCGCAGACTCTGTCGTCGTTGACGGCCAAAGGCGGCCCGCTCCATGATTGCGTGCATGTCACGTTCCCGCAGTGCGGTGACCGAGGGTTCAATGGGCCCAATGATTGATGGGTCAAAATGAGAGGCGAGTTAGTCCAGCTCTTTTTTGAGAGTCACCGTGGGAAGAGATGATCACGCGGAAATTGCGGAGTGATCTTGGGGCTGGGCGAATGTCACAGGTACAGGCCTCTTTAAACTATCCGTGATGCACTCCAGGAGATACCACGAGGCTTTGATTGCCACGTTTTGAGTCAGGAGCAAGCGATGGCGGAAACCGGGGATTTGGTGGCCAGTGCGTTCAAAACCCCAATGATAATCCGAATGAACCCATGGCGGTCGGGCCGATCCAGTGACCGGCGGGGATGTACCGCAGCGATTGGGTTGCCGCTCGTGTCGGCGCGGAGAACACGTCGGTTCTGATAACTGTGAGGGAGGGGAAGATAACTGTGAGGGAGAGAAAGAAATGCCTATGCACACGTGCACCTTGCTCGGCGCCGGTCTCTTTGTCGTCGCCACCGGGTTTGCGAACGCAGCTACAGTAACGACGGCAAACCAATCTGTTCTGCGCGCCGGGCCCGGCTCGACGTTTAGTGTGATCGGTCATATGCCGGCCGGCACCAAAGTAGAGGTGACTAACTGTACCGGCGGATGGTGTCAGGTTGAATTCAACGGCATCGCGGGATTTGTGGATGCTCCCGATCTTGGAACTGCCGGTCGCATTGGAAACTCGCCCCGGTCAAGGGCAGAAAATGTTGATGGGAGCCACAATCACCTCAGTCACCGGTCAACTCCAGAGCGTTCAGTGACGCGGGCTTTCCGATCATCCAAAGGAAGTGAGCCGCTTGCACATACCCTCACGCCATCGGGCTTGCCGCCCGAGCATCCTTGAACCAGCACACTGTTGACCATGGAGGTCGCGGTGCGACGGCGGTTGATGGTGAAAGAAAGCCGGCGGGGGTCACCCGGCTGGCGTTCAGCGGTCTCGCGAAATCGGCCATTGACATGGGATGATGGTCGTGGCCGTCGTCGAATACCTTGGCGCTTGCGCGTGCAGGTATCGAACAGTAACATATAATTTAATCTTCTGAATGCCAATTTAGTGG
>JASHYD010000630.1 GCA_030043175.1 Xanthobacteraceae bacterium
TGATCGCTGTCGAGCCCCTTTAACCATGTAATGAGAGCGTCCGGTTCACTGAGGATCTTGCTTTCGCAGACGATTTTGCCGTTGCCATCCACAACACACACGCTTGAAGCTTCCAAAGACACGTCGATTCCGACATAGTGGTTCATGGTCGTCCCTCGATGATGCTTGGAGCGGGCCTCGCCCGACTCCGTTGTTTCGACACCATCAGTTTGAGGGACGACTCCCTTTCAGCGCCTTAAACCGCGCCAGGCCCGTTACCCCGTCTAGTGCTGGACGCGCTAGTGCGGCTGTTCACAGGCCACTGAACGGAGGGCACCGCAGGGGAGGCGGATGCCGGCCTTAGCGGGCATGTCGGCCGCCTGGCGGAGGGAATCATACCGAGCCTTGTCTGTTGGTAAATACCCAATCGGATGTTGTTCTCCACTTGGCCCCGCTACTAAGCGGGGCCCATTTTTCTTGGAGAACCGCGCGCCAGGGTGCCGAGATACGTCAGATCGCGGGCAGTCGCCAATTCAAAACGAAAGGCGAGCTACAGTAGTCGCGACTTGGCCCTTACTACGCTTGTGTGACCGTAATGACGCCGCGGACCGCCCTTTGCTCCTATCACCGGATCTCCATTCGTTATTTTATTCAGAGAACTTTGCTCAATAAAACGTACAAGGCGGCAGACAGCATCATCGCGGCGGGGAGTGTCAAAACCCACGCCAGCGTGATGTTCCTCAAAGTCGACATTTGCAGGCCCGATCCGTTTGCAGCCATTGTGCCAGCAACGCCAGACGAGAGCACATGGGTGGTTGACACCGGCAACCCGTAGCTGTCTGCGGCAAAGATCGTTCCGGCGGCGACGAGCTCGGCGGCGGCGCCCTGCCCGTAAGACAGGTGGGTCTTGCCGATCTTTTCTCCGACTGTCACGACGATGCGCTTCCAGCCGATCATGGTGCCCAGGCCGAGGGCAATAGCGACCGCGATCTTGACCCAGAACGGAATGAACTTGGTCGCATTGTCGAGGGAGCCCTTGTACTTGTTCAGAATCGCACTCTCTTCCTTGGAGAGGTCGCTTTCCTTGTCCTTCATCAGGAAGCGGATTGCCTCGGACGCGAGATACATGTCGTTGCGTGTATTGCCGACCGTCGCCGCGGGAACCTTGGCGAGGGAGCCGTATTCCGTCACCTGCTTCGAGATCTGGCGCATCAGCACCGCCAGTGACGGGTAAGTTCCCTCGTTGATCTGGCGCAGCGCCACGTAGTTGGTCACCGCGGGCCGCGGGTCGCCGATCACGTTGTAGCCCGCCGCCTTTGCCTCGACCACGTTCGCCGAGGTCGCAGAGTTGGCGATGAATTCTTGCATCTGGCTCGGTGGCATGGCACGGTTGAGTGCATAGGCGGTAGGCACGATGCCGATCAGGATTAGCATGATGAGACCCATGCCCTTCTGACCGTCATTGGAGCCGTGAGCGAAGCTGACGCTAGTGCAGGTGAGGATGAGCAGGCCGCGAATCCACCACGGCGGCGGCGTATCGCCCTTTGGGGAGGCGTAGAGCTCAGGTTTCTTGATCAACAATTTCATTAGAAGAAGCAGCACGGCAGAAAGGATGAAACCGACGATCGGTGAGAACAGCAGCGCCTCGCCGATTTCCGTGGCCTTCCCCCAATCGACACCGGAGGTGCCGTCGCGTCCGCGCATCAGTGCGTTGGCTACGCCGACGCCAATGATCGAGCCGATCATCGTGTGGGAGCTCGACGCCGGCAGCCCGAGGTACCAAGTACCGAGGTTCCAGAGGATCGCAGCAATCAACAGCGCGCAAACACCATGGCAAATCCGGCACTGCTGCCGACCTGAAGAATAAGTTCGACCGGGAGCAAGGAAATAATCCCGAACGCCACCGCGCCGGTGGACAGCGCCACGCCAAGAAAATTGAAGAAGCCCGACCAGATGACGGCGAATTCCGCCGGCAGCGCATGAGTGTAGATCACGGTGGCAACCGCGTTGGCCGTGTCGTGGAAGCCGTTGACGAATTCGAAGCCGAGCGCGATCAGGAGCGCGACGAACAACAGGATGAAGGGTGCGTAGGACGTCACCTTCTCCCCGGTCGCATCGACGTCCTTGTAAAGGCTGTACGCGACGAAAAGCAATCCGCCCGCGAGGATGCCGCCGAACAGGATCATGGTCAGCGGATTAAAACCCTTGTCGAGATTCGGCCGATGTGCTGCAGACTCAATTGAGCCCGATAGTGCCACGTCTGTCATCGTATATCCCCGTCTTTTCAAAAGGAGGTTTTCCACTATTTATCACCCGACTGTCTTAACTCCCATGGTTCAGTATCGTCCTCGCTCGTCATCACGCGTTAGCCTGTCACCACCAAAGCGCGAAAAGCATGGAATTTCACTAGCGTGAGGCAGCAGGGCATTGCCGCCTTGCAGCATGATTTGGCCATGGCTTCCCAATCCATGTTTAGCTAAAAGATTGCAGTAACGGCGACCGATGTGCGCCACACGGATCGCCTGATCATCGCCTCCGACTGGAGAGGGTTCGCGAACGCGAAGGGCCGATGATGCATAGAACGCCGCGCCTACCGCGATGTGACAAGAGGGGCGTAACCGCGCGCCCTTAGATTAACACAAATTAACATTTACAAATGTCAATGGCGGGGGAACCCGTCTCAAAAGACAGAAGAGAGGTCAAGCCGGACCGTGCGCGGAGACGCCCCTATCAGACGCCGCGCGCAGCCGAACGTTATCACGAAACGGCCTCGCTGTTTCGAGCGGAGCTGCTCATGTGGATTGATTGTTACGCGCCGACAGCGAAGCGTCATCGACGTAAGAGCACCGACCTTAATCGACGGAAACGCCGGCATTTTTCTTTGGCGAACCCGTAGGAACGCCGCCTCATGCGCCTCCCTCGGCGCGGCTGGTCACCGACATTGTGCGAATCGAGGCTTTTGTTTGACAGCGGTACTCTGGCGCGATTGATTTATGTTGGTGCGAGAAGATTGTCGGGGGCACGAATGGATATCACCAGCCGCGACCGTTTCATCATCGCCAAGGCACTCCTTTATGCATGACAACCTACCCGAGCACCTACGGGAGCAATCGGAACGCAATGACATGGTCCGCCTGTTGAAGACGCTTAGTCCGAAAACCATCGAAATGGCAAAAGATAGCGAAGCCGTCTACCGCGACTCGGTGCTCAAGGCAGGCAAACTGGTCGATATCGGAGTCGCAAAGCATTACGCGATCCCGACGACTTAAGAAGAGCCCCACGCCGAGGGTAGCAAAGGTGCAAATAGAAACCCCGGTCCTATAAGTTGCGGCGGCAATGGGACCGGGGTGACACGCGCCACGGGGGAGGCCAGATTTCGCGCGCATTCCACAACCAGCCAAGGCGCATCGGCGTTCCCGTCCATTTGGGAACAGGGTTAACCCGCAAACAGCCCGCGGCTCATCGAGAGGCGGTCTCGGGCTTGCCGCGTGTCCCCAGCGGTCCGGCCCGAGCCTGCCATTTGGGCCGTGCCGTAGGGCGGAGCGGGCGCCGATACGCCAAACTCCGAGAGTCACGCCGCTCGCCGAAAACTCCCGGCGCTCGCCATTTTCCAGGCCTCATGGAAGCGCGGATCGTCAGTCCCGTCGAGTAGCTCACCCGGCCGCAATGTGGGGTAGAGATCGCCGAAGCTTACGACCTCACGGGGCGACACCCGGCGGGAGAAATGCGCCGGCATGAACTCATTCGGATGATCGAGCCCGGCAGCGGCGACCAACTCGGACAATGCATGGAGTGTCGCGGCGTGGAAGTTCTTCACGCGAACCCATTTGTCGTCGACGACGAGAGCGCGCTGGCGGCTCGGATCCTGAGTCGTAACGCCGACCGGGCATCTGTCAGTATGGCAGCTCTGGGACTGGATGCAGCCGAGCGCAAACATGAATCCGCGAGCCGCGTTGCACCAGTCGGCGCCGAGC
>JASHYD010000631.1 GCA_030043175.1 Xanthobacteraceae bacterium
GGCGGCGCAGCATGCGCCACCGGAGGAGGAGGCGCCGGCCGTGCGGCCGGCGGGGGTCCGATTTGGGTCGCCGGAGGTGATGGCGGAGGCGCGACGTGTCCGACCGGCGGAGGCGGTGCGGTTCGCGTCACTGCACGCGGCGGCCGATTTACCGCCTGCGGAGCGGGCGGCGGCGTGGCCGGCCGGTTGACTTGTGGAGCTGCTGGGGGCGGCGGCAAGGCGCCTGGACCAGGATGGGGTGGACCTGGCGACGCGGTCGCAGTCGAGGGCCCCGGCAGAGGTCGAGCGCCCGGACCGGGTTGCCGCTGCGGGCCCAAGTTGGGCGGCGCGCCAGGCGGGGCGATGGCCGTGTTCGGTCCTGGGATCGAACGCGTGGGGCCGGGCGGGGTCGATCCGCGGGGCTGTCCTCCGGGGCCGGTCGTTGCCGTGTTTGCGCCCGGCATCGGACGCGGGGTCAATCCCTGGGGCGGTGCGCCGGGGGTAGTCGTCACCGTATTCGGGCCCAAAGCCGGCCGCGTGTTCCCGGGCGAGGCGAATCCAGGGGGCCGTCCGCCGGGTACGCCGGTCGCTGTCGGACCTGTCCGCGGCGACGAAGGCGCGAGCGTGGTTGGCTTGCCGAGTGTCGTGGCGCCGGGCAGCGCTGCCGCCTGGATTGGTGCAGGTGGCGGCGCGGCGGGTGGAGGCGCTTTCAGCGCTCCACTGTTGACACGGGTCACCACGGCATTCGGTAATGCGGCGCTGAACGGCGCGCCCAAACGCTGATTGATAACCGTCGCATTGTTGATGGTGATCTGCTGGATCGGCGATCGGGGCGGTGTCTGCACGAAGGCGGGCGGCCGCACCCATGGCCTTGGCCCCACGATCAGCGGCACCACAGGCACCGGCAGGAAGAAGGCCCCGATCGGCGGCGGCGGAGGCGCCAGTGCCACAAATTCAGGCGGCGGTGGCGGGCAGAAGAAATCCGGAACAGGCGGCGGTGGCAGGAAGCCCGGGCCGTCGAACACGACAACCGGCTGGCTCAGGTAGGCCACTTCGTCTGGCGGCGGCGGCCCGACGTCAGCAAAGGCCATCGGGACGAATGAAGCGGGTGGTTCGTAGGCCGCCGCGAGCCGCGCCAGGCGGCGCTCAGCGTCGACCATGTGAGCGCCCTGCGGATAGCGCCGCAAATAAGACCAATAGGCCTCCGGGGTGTTGACCGAAACAGTACGCCGCCACGTGATGGCCTCGCGCCTGACTGCGATGAGGGCGCGCACCCGCCCGGCGAGCGGACTGTCCGGAAATGCCGCGATGAATTCCTGGTAACCCTCAAGCGTATCGCGTTCCAGAGCCGCTCCATAGGCTTCCTGATCGCCGCTGAACTCGCTGATCGGCCGGCCCTGCAGCTCCAAACTGGTGGCGACTTGGGGCGGCGGCGGCGCGTCGGGCGTGCGCTCCGTGAATAAGAACGGCTGCGTGACCTTCGAGGCGTACCACGGCACCGCAATGCCGTTGGTCTTTTCGCTCACCCGCAGACGCATGCGAGCAAACAGGTCATCCAGGCCGAGACCCCCGGTGCCGATCATCTCGGCGAGCGCCTGGGCGAACGCCCCGTAAGGCCCGCTTTCGATCGACGCGATCGAGCCTGGCGCTGCGTTGAAGGCGACCAGCATGCCGGGATCAGGCTCCACTAGCGCGAGGCCGCTGGCGAGCGGAGGTCCCTCCGGCGTGAAGGGATGCTGGCGTGCAGCGTCGACCACGACCAGCTTGGCGCCTCCAGGCGTGCCGGCGAGCGGCTGCGTGAAATCGGAAATCCGGATCGCTTCGATTGGGATATCCTCGTCGCGGCGAATGGTGGCATCAATGGGAACGATGTAGTTCTCGCCTGCGAACTGTAACCCATAGCCCGCCAGGTATACGAAGGAGACCGCCTGCGGACCTGCCGCTGCTACTTTGTCGAGGAACTCGCGAATCGACCGACGCAAGGTGTCCTGGTCAAGGTCGCGTGCGCCGGCGACATCGAAACCCGCTGCCCGCAACGTCTCGGCAATGAGCCCGGCATCGTTGGCGGCGGTAGGCAAGCGGCCGGCTCTGTATTCGCTGTTGCCGATGATGAGCGCAAAGCGCCGCTCCGGTGCCTGCGCGCCGGCCGGCATCACGAACAGTGGCGCCAACACAGCCAGGAAGGCCGCAATGCGGCAAAGAAATAACATTGGGCTTCTCCCCTCTTCGTCATTCGTGTTGGTTCTTTTTTGAACCAGCTTCCGGCCTCACTGAAAAACGCATCCCCGAGGCGGAAATGATCTGACCCCGCCGATGAACGCTCGCTGAATCCGCCGTTGTCAAACCCTCCGGGCGTTGCCCCGCATCGGGGATAGCTTTGGCAAAAATACACGCCTCAGCGCCCTTGGGCGTCGACTGCGGCTACGAGTCACGCGGCTGCCCCTTCAGACCGGCAGAAATAAAAGTGAGGCAGCAAGGGAGCTGCCAAATCCCTGGTTTGGCCCTACCAACGCTCAATTGGCGCCGGAATTTGGATCTGGTCGCTGGGCCCGCACCGAAACCTGCGAATGACACTTTGCAAGGTAAAACCCGCGAGGCTTCCTTGCCGATGGAGGATGCAGTCGATGGCAGCAAGAGCCGCTATATCGGCGGCGGAGTCATGTGCGCCGCACACGAGCAGGTCCACTTCCAAATTGGCGTTCGAGGATCGGCACAGGAATGCGGCCGCGCCGGGCTTGTTGAGTCTCTCCCGAGGTGCGCTCTGGGGCCTCCATCGAACCTGAGACCGCCACCGGGATGCCGAGAGGGGAATGCGCGCGACTTGATCTTCGCTTGGCAATCGACACGGCAATCGCAGTTTTCATCGCGGCGGCACCCGCTGCAGCGGGTCGAGCTGATGGGGTATTCCGAATGCCTTCTCGCGCGCGGTTTGTACTTGGTGCGGCCGCCGGACGGAGCCTCGATCCGCCGAGCCTCGTGCAACGCCCATCGTGGGGGCGTTGATGACGGCGTCCATCAACGGCGCCCTGGCCTGCGGTTTGACACGGGCGAGCACTGCGGGCTTGCTAGCCACGAATTCCTCCAGGGGTCTTGCGCCCTTCCAGGCGACGCAGGCCATGTTGCGGACCCGGTTCGATCAGTCGCGCGCGAGATAATGTGCCCGATCTGAAGGGGAAGAAGCGCAACAATAGGCGCAGGCGCGACAAAGATCGCCAGGACGGGGCCCGGCGCCGCAGCCGGCCAACCGAGGACATACACGGACCGACCGCGAAGATTCGCACTGCGGCGAGGCCGCCGAAATGCAACGTTGCTTGGCCCGCCGTAGTCCCAAACTTGCTCTGGTAACCCAACGCAAGAGACTGGGGCGAAAGCCCCGCGTGAGGGATGGCTGCTTCGCGGCAGATCTCAGTTGGAGGATAGATGACCGAGCCGCACAGGAGATCTCCGACATCCGTGAAGTCCCATGTGAACTTCTCACGCCCAAAATCGTTAACCGTAACGGACCTATAATTTTTAGTGCGTCTAAGCATGGCCTTAAGGTTTTTAGGCGAGATTGACGACGCCTTAACGACCTCCGCCCGATGATGAGTATCATACCCGACGATCCCTTCGCCGACCGCAGATGGCGACGCGCACGCGGATTGCCGCTTGGCGAATGCAGCGACCTGCGCGACCGCCCCCGCCTCGACGGGCGGCACATAACCGCCGCAAAAGTGCTGCGTTTCTCGCCGCGATCAATCCCTACCGCGGTCGCGACATGCCCGCGGGCCAGGCCATCATGCAGCTGCCCGCCGCCGGTTGCCGCCTGTGCCTGCCCTTCCCCGGAAACGGACGAGGCAGATGGCGGCATTCCGATTTCGCAGAACTGCTCGCGCTCAGATACGCGAATAACTGGTATATACATCAGCTGAGTCGCGCGTCGATGCGAACCGACGACCGTTCGCGACTCCTCGAAGCGAAGGCTTGGGAATTGGAAAGCGGCGGAGAGTTGACGTGCGCGGCTCGTTGAAGACCCTGGGATTGCTCGCTCTCGGCGGCGCATTGATGATCGTCGTGGTTCGCAATGGCGGTGCC
>JASHYD010000632.1 GCA_030043175.1 Xanthobacteraceae bacterium
CGCCACAACCGCAAAAGCCGGCGCCATGGTGACGAGGCGGCGCACCACAACCGGAATGCGGAAACCCACAAACCCCTGCATGATCATCTGACCCGCCATGGTGCCCACGGTCGAGCTTGAGATGCCAGAGGCAATGAGCGACAGCAGGAACAAGCCGGCAGCCGCTCCGCCCAGCAGGGGCGTCAACGTATGATACGCCGTCTCGATCTCCGCCACATCGCTGTGACCCGCATGAAAGGCGCCCGATGCCGTCATGACCATCGCCATGTTGACGAGACCGGCGACTGCAAGCGCGACGACGACTTCCTGGTTGGAGAAGCGCAGCACCTGGCGCGTCTCCGATTCGCTGCGCACTGGTGTACGAGCTTGAGTGAGTGCTGAGTGCAGATAGACCGCATGCGGCATCACGGTGGCGCCGATGATTCCGACCGCGAGCAGCAGCGCCTCGGCGTCGGCGAGCTGCGGGACCACGACATGAAATGCGGCCGCCCCCCAATCGACCGGAGCTATAAACATTTCGACGAGATAACACAGCGTGATCAGCCCCACCAGGAAGCCGACGATCAGCTCGATCGGCCGGAAGCCCGAACGCTCGAACATCAGGATGCCATAGGTGATGCACGCCGTAATCACCATGCCGATGAAGATCGGCAAACGAAGCAGCAGCGAGAGCCCGATCGCGCCGCCGAGGAATTCGGCGAGATCGGTCGCCATCGCGGCGAGCTCGCTGACGACCCACATCGTCCACACGACGGCCGGCGGAAATTCGTCGCGGCACATCTCCGCAAGGTTGCGCCCAGTCACAATGCCGAGCTTTGCCGACAGGGCCTGGAACAACATTGCGATCAGATTGGCCGCCAGCACGACCCACAGCAGATCGTAGCCGTACTTGGCACCGGCCTGGATGTTGGTGGCGAAATTGCCGGGGTCGACGTAGGCGATCGAAGCCACTACGGCCGGCCCCACGAAGGCCAAATGGGCAGCAAGGCCGCTGCGCCGGCCCGCCAGCACTTCGCGCGCAGCCGCAATGCTGCGTGCGGTCAGCGAGCCGTGACCTGGCATCGCGGCGCCCATGCCCCACCCTCGTCTTCGCCGCTGGCTTGTAGCATCAGCTACATTATAGATATCATGCCTCTTTTGTCAATGGATACTACACCTTCGATTGGCGTTAATACTTTGACGCGAGCGTTTAAATATGCTCACGCTTTGCCGAGGCGGGGGGACGCGAGGATGCGATGGCGGCGATTGGAGTGTCCACCAGGGCGCGCAAGGCGATGGTCCGGGGCGTAAACGGCGATCTCCCGGCGGAGCTTACGCAGGCGCGCCGTTTCGGCAAGACAAGGTCGGCCCAGTCCACGGCGCTCCTCGAAGATTATGTCGAGCTGATCGCAGACCTGTTGGCGAGCGCGGGCGAGGCGCGCCCAACCGACATCGCGCGGCGGCTCGGGGTGTCCCATGCCACTGCCATCAAAACGATTTCACGATTAAAGCGCGCCGGTATGGCCACGGCTCGCCCTTATCGCGGCGTATTTCTCACCGAGGCCGGAAGCGCGCTGGCGAACCGGGTGCGCGCCCGCCATCGGCTGGTCGTAGATGTGTTACGCGCGATCGGCGTTCCGGCCGAAGCCGCCGAAGCCGACGCGGAGGGCATCGAGCATCACGTCTCCGAGGCCACGCTCAAGGCGTTTGGTCGATTCTTGCAAGCGCGCGAGGACAAATAGCGATTGTTGGCTAAAGCCGCGCATGCAAATCCACCGCGACCACCTCGATTGGGCCTGGCAAGGCGCCACAGTGCGCCTCGGCGTCACCCGCCTGGGCGCCGGCCCGACGATTCTGATGCTGCCCGCTCTGAGCTCGATTTCGACGCGCCGGGAAATGCAGCCGCTCCAGGAGCGGCTCGCGGCCGCGTTCACGACGGTTGCGATCGATTGGCCGGGGTTTGGGGATGCGGCGCGTCCCGCCGCGCAATGGCAGCCGGAGGCCTATCGGGCATTTCTCGCCGATGTGCTCGGAACAGCGATCGAGCACCCATTCGCGACCGTCGCGGCAGGGCATGCGGCCGGCTATTGCCTGGCGGCGGCGCGCGCGCGGCCCGGCACGACCGGCCGGCTCTGCCTGATTGCGCCGACATGGCGCGGTCCGCTGCCGACCGTCATCGGCAAGCGGCATGCCGCTTTCCGCCACATTGCCCGCGCCGGCGATCTGCCGGCGATCGGTGACCTCATCTACCGGCTCAACGTCAACCCGTTGATGGTGCGGATGATGGCACTCGGGCATGTCTACCGCGACCCCGGGGCGCTCGCGCCGGACAAGCTGGCTGAGAAACTCGCCGTCACCCGGGCGGAAGGCGCGCGCCATGCCTCGATCCGGTTCGTCGCAGGCGAACTCGACCCGATGACGAGCCGCGACGAATTTCTCGATACCGCAAGGCAGGTGACCGAGCCCATCCTGGTGATTTACGGCGCCGACACGCCACCAAAATCCAAGGCGGAGATGGAAGAGCTTGCCGGCCTGCCCAACGTCCGCACCGCGCTGCTGCCCGCCGGCAAGCTCGCAATTCATGAGGAGTTCGCCGATGAGGTTGCGGGCGCGCTGCGGGCGTTTGTTGAGAGCACGTAAACGTTGAAACGGGCGATGCGGCGTTGCGTGATCGCGCACGATGCCGGGCCCTTCTTTGCTCCGCAAGTCGAGGGCGTTGCGGGTTGGCCGAGGCCATGCCGCGCGGGCGTCGCAGGCCACGCCGGCGTGAGACGGGCAGGCGTGAGACGGGCAGGCGTGAGACCGGCAGCCCGCATTGAGCGCCGCGAAATCCGGGATCGCCCCATCCCCACGCGGGCCTGGGGTTTCGCTTGCGTCCAGCCCGCCTTGCGCGCCAACGAGCGAGCGCTTTTATGAACCGGCCAGGCAACGGTTCATGAACTCCCGCCGGCCCGGGCCGCGAACCTTTTGGGCGACCGCCTGCTTGAGGCAGGCGAGGCGCGCCTCGCCCACGCAGACCGCGACATAGTCCGGCATTTCCGAGGCCCGCACGCCCTTGGCGGCAGCATCCTCACTGCAGGCCTGGCGCTTTTTCTCAACGGTGGCAGGCGACTCGTCGAGCTCGGTCGCCGCCGGAGCCGACGGCGCCATCCCGGTGACCGTCAGCTTGCCGGCTGACGGCGCCGGACCGGTCTTCGGCGCGGGCGGTGTCGCTGGTCCGATCGGACCGGCCGGCGCTCCGGAAATGAGCGCTGCCGCGCCGGGTGGCGGCTTCGGGGGCATTGCGGCGTTTGCATTCGCCGACGCGGTTGTTTCCGGCAGATTGCGGCCCGCCACCGCCTTGGCTTCCAGTGCATGAAGAGCGCGGTAGGGATCGACAAGACCATAGCCGAACAGCGAGTCGCGACCCGGTGCGCCGAGATCCCGCGCAGTCGAGAACAGGACCTCCTCCAGCGCGGCGGGGTCAATGCTCGGATTGCGCTCGATGATCAGGGCGGCGACGCCGCTGACATGGGCGGCTGCGACCGAGGTGCCAGTGGTAAAATTGTAGGTTGCGCGTGGCGCTGCCTCGAGCACATTGACCCCCGGCGCCGCCAGCGCCACGTGGGGGCCCTGATTGGCTTGCGGCATCAGCTTGTCGTTTTCATCGACTGCTGTCACGGCGATCACGTTTTCGTCTGCCGCCGGGTAAAGCGGGGGCGATTTCGGCCCCATGTTGCCGGCAGCCGCTATCAGCACCACGCCCTTGTCGCGCGCCTTCTTGAGCGCAAGTTGAAGCAGCGGATCATAAGGACCTGCAAAGCTCATATTGATGACCCGCGCGCCCTTGGCGATGGCCCAGTCGATCCCAGCGATGATGTTCTGCGTGGTCGCCTGTTGCGGATGCTGAGCATCCGGGCTGAACGCATGAATGGCCAGGATACGCGCTCCCGGCGCGACGCCCAGCAACCTTCGATGCGCCGCGATCGCGCCCGTCATGCCGGTCCCGTGCTCGTCCGGTTTGTCCGCCGTGGTCACCGCATCGAACTGTCCGGCGATCGAGCCGGAGAGATCCGGATGCGCTGCATCGACGAGGGAATCAATCACGGCGACAGCCACGTTCGCCCCGGACGCAATGCTGTGGGCATCGCGAAGGTGCAGTTTGTCGATGACATATTGAGCCGGATCGCCCTTGGACAGAGCTGCCGCGACGTGGCTGTCCTGCTGCAATTGAAATATGTAATTCGGCTGCGCAACGCCGATTTTCTCCGCTTCCAGCGTCCGCACCACGTCGGCCACCTGCCCGTTCGGGATCCGAAAGTGAACAAGCCGGCCGCCCGACAGCGCGAGGTTGTGGGACTCGATCTGGATCAGCCCCAGCCGCCGTGCGGCGGCGTCGAGCACCTGTGGCGGCACCTCGGCCCCGACATGGACGACCATTTCGTTGGATATGAATCGGGTTTCGCCGCGCGGCGGCACGCCGGTGAATCCGGCCTCGCCGGGAAACGGCCGATGCGGCAACCCGTTGCGGGCGATGGCATTGATGCCTGGTGGCCCCAACGGTGATGGATTGTGCAGCGGCGCGTGCGTTGCGGCGGCCGGGCCGTGCTCCAAACCATGTTGAAATGGGTGGCCCTGTCTTGCCGCGCCACGATCGACACCGTGCGCAAATTGCTGGCGTGGCGTCGGACCTGGCGGGCCATTGAAGGCACGATCGCGCGGCGGGAAAGCGCCGCGCGGTGGCGCGATGGTGCGCGGACCCAAACCCGGAGGTCGCCCCGCAAAAGGCCTCCCGAAGGCTCTTGCGCCACCCGGCCTCGAAAACGCCGCCGCACCTTTGCCGAACATAGCGGCCGACGCACTGTCCCCGTGGCAGAAGCCAGTCGCCAGCACAATGCAAGCAAGGAAAAGCAGATGTCGCACCTTGAGCATGCAGACGCTCCCATACTCCTGGCAGCCGTGCCACCGCCCCGCCCGTCATTAGGACGGAAATGCGTCAGCTTTTGGTCGAAATCGTTAGGGGGTGAGCTGTATCGGCGGATCAGTAGCGTGAATGCCTGTCAAATTGAAGCGTCGCGTGGCCGCACTTGTCGTTCTCCACCGCGAAGACGGCGAACGAGGAGGAGAGTAATTAAATCGCCGTTAACCTTGCCGGTTGGCGGATCGCCCCGGCGCATCGGTCTCATCGACCGGCTGGATTAATTTGCCATCAGCACCGGCAGGGTCGCGTGCCTAAGGATGTGGCGGGTCGCTCCCCCAAAAATCATCTGGCGCAGGCGACTTTGGGTATAGGCACCTTTGATGAGGAGATCGCAGCCGAGCGACTGCGCGGTCGCCAGAATGGCCTCTCCGGTCGATCGGCCTTCGAGCCCGACGGTCCTGAGCGCGGCATTGAGGCCGTTTCGCTGGAGATATTGCGTTGCCTGCGCGGCGCTCGGCCCGGGCACCGCCGTTCCGCCCTCGACGTGGAGCACCGTTATTCGCTCGGCCTTGAGCAGCAACGGCATTGCGAATGCCGTCGTGCGCGCTTGTTCGGTGCTGCAGTTCCAGGCGATCAGAACGTTGGCACCGATCTCGCGCGGCGGCGTCTGCGCCGCGATCAGAATCGGGCGGCCGCTGTCGAACAGGCCCGACTCGATCGCCTTGTCGTGCAAGCCGATCGAATTCGCTTCAGAACGGCTCATGACGATGACGTCGAAAACCCGCCCGCGGCTGCCGACGAAATCTTCCCCTTCAGGAGCGTCGTCGAACCAGCCATATGACAGCGACGCCACCGGGGAGGACAACGATGCAACTGCGGCATCGCTGCGCGGTACGGCGTGTTCTCGCATGAATGTTTCAAACAGCGTGCGGGCGCGCCGCGCCTCATCGAAGCTCTCCTCCCGCAGCGTCTCCAGCGGTATGGCGCCGGCCATGTCGACGGCGATGAACTCGTTGACGCGGGCCCGCAGGGCGAAGCCTTCGATATAGCTGTCGAATCGACGTGCAAGCATAAGCGCGGCTGTGAGCGCCGCGCGCATCGACTCTTGGGATTCCGTTGGGACCAGGATGGTCTTCATGCTTGTCCCCGCCCCTTGCAACAACTCGATACGCCCCCGGCGCTGCAGCCCGCGACGCTCAAGGATCAGGATTTCAGCCGCCGCGAGCATGACGATTCTGCGGGTGCTGGCAAGGGGGATAATGCCTCAGCTTGCGGGGGAGGCGGCGTCCCTTCCGGCTGACATTTTCCGTCGAGATTGAGGGCTGCCGTGCCTTGCTCAGAGCTATCAACATGCGCGCCAACCGTTGCCTCGAGTCATCACAAATGATCCGGCGTCGCTGCGCGGAGTTTTGTCGCTTTGCGAACCATCAGCTCACCGCCAATCCTGTCTTCCCCGGGATCGGCCCCGCCGTGCTGCCGTCTGTCGAGAGTGCGGCGGCGAAGCGCCATGACGCTGGCCAGCCCAACGGGTAGCTGCGTCGTCGCGCCGCCGCGGGTGAAGACCGATGGCCGAAATCGCGGTGATCGCGAACCTCGCGGGGCACTGGCGCGACCAATGAGAGGCCGTAACGTCGCGGCGCCGCCACAATTGGAAGACTTCAGCCAAGTGGTTGGTGCTTTCAAATGCCAAGCCGGCATTGGCGGGACGCCAGGGTATTTTTTGGCGCCTGCGATGGCGGAAAGCGCTTGGGTTATGAGCACCTCCCCGACAAATGCGGATGACAGGTTGGATCATGCGGCGCAGTTGGACCATGCGGCGCAGTCTTTTCCCTGCGCCCAAGACCAAGGTCTTCTAAGCGCCCTCGCGTCAGTTCCCGATTGCGCATTCCCGGGTGGAGCCGGTCATTCGGCCGGCCGCAAGCGCGATGACGCCGAAACCGCTCGGACGATCGTCTACAGTCGGGTCATGGAACCGCAAGTCCAGCGCCTTCGAAATCAATCGCCGCAGCGTGGCTTGAGCGCGGCGAGCGTCACGGTGTCAAACCGCGGCTATGTCCGAACGCCGATGTTGCGGCGGCGGCGCCACGGCTCGGCCCGCGCCAGGAAATTGCTGGTCGCGAGCGCGATTTGGGCAACGGTCGCAGGCTGCGTCGCTGTCGCGATTTGGTTTCCGGTCGGTGATTCGGACCTTGCCGGCTTGCCCCAGCCTGCCCCGCGGTCGGCGTTGCCGGTCGCGCTGCCTCCTGAGTTGGGAGCTCTCGCGACTGCGAGCGAAGCCCCGCGGCGGATGGCAGCGCCGCAACCGGCCGCCCCGCTGCAGCCGACGCTGCCGCCGACAGCGCAACAGGAAGCTCAGCAGGCTGACAGCACGATTGAGGCGCCGTTGGCGCAGACAAGCACGGCCGGGACGCCGGAGGCGCCCTGGCTCGCTATACCGCGGCTCAGCCCGATTTCGCGACCCGAGCCGCCGACCGCGCGACCGCGGCCAATCACAGCGCCGGAGCCGCAATCCATTGCGATGCCGAGTTTGACACCGATCGAGAAAATCGAACCGCCGCCGACGACGGCACCGTTGCCGCGGTCGACCGCGACAGCGGATGCAACTCCGATCGCACCGCAGCCGCGCGCGATTGCGATGGCGGAGTCAACTTGGATTGCGCGGCTGGGGCCTGCGCTCGAATCTCCTCGGATCAATCAAGCTGCGCCGCGCCTCGGAAAGGCGGCGGGTCGCGACGGTCTCCTTTTCAAAGACTCAGACGTGCGATACCTCAGCCGCGCCGAACTGGAAACGCTTTCCGCCGATCAGCTTCACATCGCTCGCAACGAAATTTTCGCCCGCAGAGGGCGGTTCTTCAAGGATGACGCACTTCGCGCTTATTTCTTGCAGTTTGCCTGGTACCGGCCTCATGCCTCGGAGGTGCCGCTCAGCCCGGTCGAAAACGCCAATGTCGGGCTTATTCAATCGGTCGAAGAAGCCAACCTCGGCTCCGCTCGGTCGAGCGAAGCCCGTGTGGCGGCGTCCCGCGGTATCGCGGGTCCGCTGCCGGCCCAAACACAAGCGGAAAATGGCGACCACTTCGCGGACCCCGGTCGCCGGTATTTGACGCCCGAACAGCTGCAAGGCCTTTCCGCCGATCAGCTCGCCATTGTTCGCAACCAAATTTTCGCCCGCAGAGGCAGGTATTTCAAGGACGATTGGCTGCGCGCCTACTTCTCGCAGTTTCCCTGGTACCGGCCCTATGCGTGGGAGGTTCCCCTAAGCCCGCTCGAACAGGCCAACGTGAAACTGGTTCAATCTCTCGAGCAGACTGCTGCAGCAGCAAGACCGGCTTTACGGACCGGGCGAGGTCCGCCGATGTGACCCCACCCCGCGCGCGGCGCGCTCGACTTCGATGAAGCCCGGCGCCTCGTGCGCGCTACGAATCGATGGGGCTAAGGAGCGCGTCGGAAGCGGGCCCCCGGTGCCCGCGCTCCCGCGCCCACATCTCGCCGCGCGCACCAGTGCGGCCCCGATGCCGTGCCGCCGCACATCCCGATCAACATACCAGCCTTCCAGGTACGCCGCCGGGCTTGTATCACATCCGTCGGCGTACAAACGGCTGCGGTCAATCCTGCCAGCCCTTGGCGATCCGCCCGCTGCGCGACCAGAACCGCCGCATCGGCCCTGGCAAGCCACACCGCCATGTCGATCTGATGCGCCGCTTCGCTATCATGCGCGTGACGCATCCCAAGCCATTCGGCATCATCTGACGGCTGGCGAAACCCGAACAGACATTGCAAGCGGGTTTTGCCCGCCCGCAACCGGTCAGGCATGTTGCGTGCGCCGGCGCTTGTCCATCATGTTGATGGCGCGCCGTGCAGAGAGCATCGCACCCTCCTGCCAGGCGCCGACGTGACTCAAATGCTCGCCCGCGAAATAGAACGGACCGTCGGGATCGCTGAGCACCGCATAATTCGGATCGCGGTCGGTCTGGTAGCGCGCCGCGATGCCGAGACTGTAGGGCACCTTGGACCAGGAGATCGCCATCGGCTTTTCGAGTTCGCGGCTACGGCCGGGGTGCAGGCCTTCGATGGCGGCACGGCTCAATTCGAGCTGCTCCTTTAGCGACTTGGAGGCCAGCGCAGGCGCATCGGCGCGGGTCGCATAACCGCCGAGCAGGATGCCCTTTTGGGAGAACAGCCGGTCGCTCGGATACCACACCAGCACGGTCGGGCCCTTCACCCATGAAATACCGCCATAGATCTGGTCGTCGCGTTCCCAGAAGCGGCGCGACTGCCAGGCGATCTTGACGGCATCGCCGTATTCGATCTCATGCATCGCGGCACGGTGCGCGGGCGAGAAATCGTTGTCGATCGCCTCCAGAACCTTGAGCGGTATGGTGACGATGCAGTAGGCCGCCTCGACTGACTTGCGCTGGCCAGACCGTTGGTCCGTATACGCAATGGTCACCCCGTCGTTGCGGCGCTTGATCGCCGTCACCTCGCTCGTCAGGCGTACCACTGGGCCGAGCTTCTTGGCAAACGCGGCCGCGATACGGTCCATACCGCCAACCGGTTGGAACATGGTGGCCTGGAAATCGAAGCCCTCCTCGAACAGCACGGCGCTCCACAGATCGACATCGAGCAGCGTGCGCAACGGCAGCGGATCACGGCGCTCGCCGGCCTGATCGCCCGCATCCGGCAAGGCCTGGTAACCGGATCGCGTCGATCCCTTGAACACGAGGTCGGGCGTCAGATCCCCGTAGGTCTGCAGGAACGCGATCATGCGCTCCTTGTCCTCTGCGGTCAGCTCTTCATCA
>JASHYD010000633.1 GCA_030043175.1 Xanthobacteraceae bacterium
AGCACGACCGTGAGGGCGCTGAGCGCATTGTCAATCAGCAAAGGCGCGTTCCGTCCTGTGCTAAACGGGGGTCTGATGTCCCTCCGCGCAGTGTTGTCAAACTGGATAATACATAATGAGAGATGCGAACTCTACCGGAAAGCCTGATGCGATGGAAATCGTGATTCCCGACGACTACCAGGACATGGCTCACCTGCTCCCGAGCTACGCGCTGATCCGTCACCACAACGTGGTCCGCTATCGGACCCCTGCCGGCGACCTCGATCAGCTTGTCGAGCGGCTGCAGGACGCTGATGTCGTGGTCGCCATCCGCGAGCGGGTGGATTTCTCCCGCGCGCTGCTGTCGCGCCTGCCGCGGCTCAAGCTCCTTGCCCTCGTCGGGCGCAACGCCCGCACCATCGATTTCGCGGCGTGCACGGAGCTCGGCATTCCGGTCGCGACCGGCAAGAGCAATTCGCCGGTAGCGCCCGCGGAGCTGGCGGTTGCGCTCATGTTGGCGTCGCGCCGCAACATCGCGCTCGAAGCCGAGCGCATGCGGCGCGGCCAGTGGCCGTGCACCCTGTCCCATCGTCTGCGCGGCTCGACGCTCGGAATTTTTGGGCTCGGCGCCATCGGCAGCCTGGTGGCACAAGCGGGACGCGGCCTTGGCATGAATGTGCTGGTTTTCGGACAGCAGGGTTCGCGCACGCGCGCAACGGCGGCCGGCTACGCGGTGGCGGACGACCAGGCTGAGCTGTTTGCACGGTCCGATGTCCTGTCGCTCCACCTGCGGCTCAGTGCCGAGACCCGCGGCATCGTGGATGCGCAGGGCCTCGCCCGCATGAAGCCGACCGCGCTGATCGTCAACACCGCCCGCGCCGAACTCATCGCGCCCGGCGCCCTCGTCGCGGCGCTGCAGGCCGGACGTCCCGGTTATGCTGCCGTCGATGTTTACGAGCAAGAGCCGGTCACCGGCGGCAATCACCCGCTCTTGAAGATGCCCAATGCGCTCTGTGTGCCTCATCTCGGCTGGGCCGAATGGGACAATTTCGACCTCTATTTTGGCGAGGCCTTCCACCAGATCGTCGCCTACGAGAAGGGCGAGCCGTTGCGGCTGGCGAATCCCGAGGTGAAGCCGAGGCGCTGAGTTGTCGCGCGGATAAAACCAACTTGAAAACGAACCAGCTGCGGTTAAGCAGGTTTTCGGCCAGCCGAGCGGCTCTGGCGATCCCGTCTCGAAGATTTGCGGCCGGACCGCGATCAGCGATCCGCTCACATAACTGCGCACGACACATTGCGTCACGTTGAGCTCAGCGTGACTCAAAGAGTGGGTCTCGAACCGCTCGACGCTCAGCGATGTGGGCTGCAGTGTTCGGCGCATCCGCGCATTCCTCAAAAGCAATCCCCCGGCACGGCGAGGGACCTGCCGGGTTACGAATGCCATGGCGCCAAAGTTGTGGTCGCTGTCAGCCCGACGATCTCAAAAAATTGCCTTCAGCTCACGTGTCGCGTAAATCCCCGTACAGCATCGCTGCACGGCCGGGGCTACGCGACACCAACCGATGCGGTCGGCGATTGCGGGCTAACCCAATCCGCGATAGCGCGCAGCGCCAACGCGGTGACCATCACATGCCCAGCAGGCGAAGCTTGTAGGCCCGGTGGAACAGGACGTGGCGGCGCAGGTACCCCTTGATCTTGCGACTGATCTCTTTCCTGGTCGGGTCGTAACCAAGGTGGCGTCGCCGCAAGCGCTTTTCCTCGTCTGCACCGATCTGGCGCATGGCGCTTGTCTTTTGCCGATCGTGCCAGCGAAAGCACGCCAGGAATCTCGGCAGGCGCTTGAAGCGAAAACCGGCCTCGTGGGCACGCAAGATAAAATCCCAGTCGATTGCAAATCGGAAGGTCTCGTCGAGTGGGCCAATCCGGTCCCACACGCGACGCCGCCAAAACATGGTTTCCTGCGGGATGTAATCCGTCCACTTGATGGCGTTCGGATCGTGGTTGGGCAGCACACAACGTCCGGTCTCACGCCCCTCAGCATCAATGAAGATGCGGTGGCCGTACACGACCTCCACTTGCGGATATCGCTGAAACGTGCTTGCCACGAAGGCGAGCGTCCCGGGCAACAATATGTCATCGGCGTTGAGATACGCCATGATTTCGGCGTCGGGTACTTGCGCGAATCCGCGATTGATGGAGTCGGCCTGGCCGCGGTCGGCCTCACGGCGCAAAATGAGGCGGCGCGGTTCATGCATCAGGTTCGAAAACCTGTGTGCAATGTTGGTCAGGACCTCGTCAGTTCCGTCGGTTGAGTTGTTGTCCTGCACCAGGTAGGTCAGACGCGGGTAGGGCTGGGTGATCACGCTCATGACGGTCTCGCCGATGAATTCCGCATAATTGTAGGATGGCGTCACGATCGCGATACGTGGGGCGGACACGAGCATCGGCGTTTGCGCAATGGTTGCGGTCAGCTCGGCCACGTCGCGCGGTTCGTACTGGACCCATTGGTAAAGCTTCGGGCTCAGTTTCGCGCGCCACGAATGGCGAAGCAGCGGCACCACCATCTCGCGAAGGTTTCGCACGTCATGTTCGAGCGCCGCGATGCGGCGTCGGAGCATGGCGTTCTCGCTTTCGGTGTCGGTCGGCGTGTGGATGTCTGGCATTCGCACCCCCGCGGATGTCGCCGGATCATTATTGTGGGTTCGCCAAAAGGACGATCGGGTTACCCAAGAACGCGAGCGACGTGAGCGCAATCGGCCTCAAGGTTTAGCGTGTCGTGAAGCAAGAATGATCGTGCGGCTCGGGCCTGCCCCCAGCACCGGACGACCTGTTCTCGTTCGCTCTCACAACTGCGTCCACCTGGGGGCGTGCGTGTGGGGCAGCTCGGGCGCTTCCCAGATGCGATCCGTTTTCCCTCGAACTGCCCACGCGCTACTCGGACCGGATCACCGGATAGCCCAGACGCGCCATCACGTCACCATGCAGGCGTTCGAACAATGCCTCTTGGGCGGCCGTCATCGCCTCGCCGCGTGTCGTTCGGGGGCTCAGCCAGTGCGGCCCGGCGCCGCGCGAAGAGACGAGCCTGGGCGGTACGGCGTGGAGCGGGCGCATCTCAACAAACCTTGCCAGCCGCGCGAGCGTCCCATCGAAATCCTCCGTCAACTCCTCGAAGCGCAGAAAGAGCGTATTCGGTCGCGCCACAGGGTCCCATGCCAGCACATGGCTACTCCAGGAGCCGAAATGGTGGCGACCGGCAATGATGGCATCGAGATCGACATCGTAGCCCGAGGCGCGCAAGAATTCCCAAAGGCTGCGGCAGCAATCTCGGCCGTTGCGTAGGAGATAGATCGCTTTTCGGTTATCGACCGGCCATTCATGGGTTTTTACGAGCGGCAACTGCAGAAAATCTGCCGAGAACACGCCATGGGCCGCCCCCTCAAAATGGCCGGCATGCTGCGATACGATAAGGTCGCCAAGCAAATCGTCCGCATAGACACTCCCCGACCGGAGGCCAAAGCAAGTCCAAAGGATCGCGCGCAGATAGGTGTTTCCGCTCCGCGGATAGGAGGCGAGCCAGACGGTATTGTCCGGCCACACAAAGGTGCGTTGTTCGCTCGCCACGGCACCATCCCGCTTATCCTGAAAGACATTATCCTGAAAGACATTATCCTCAAAGACAGTGGTGCAGATTGAGCTCGGAGGCGTCATCGAGGACAATGCGCTCGATGCCATAGCCAACGTCTGCCCCGTGAAAGATGTTGGTAATGTTGGGCACTGGAAGCACAACGAAGCGGCCCGCATAAGGTGACAATGCGGCCTCAATTCGCTGTTTCACGGCAAAAAACGGCAGCGGGTTTTTGTCGTTGCTGCCATGGGTATCGCGGACCGCAACGCACGCTTGGCCGACGCGACGCAATCCTTCCTCGATCAGTCGCTGATGACCGCAATGAAATGGCTGGTAATGCCCGAGAAACAAGGCCGTCGGACGCCGCGGATTGAACGCAGGACGCAGTTGCGCCAACGCGTGCTCGGCCCAGTATTGCGCCGACCCTTCGGCACCAACCCGAAGATCGCAGCACGAGGGCGCAACGAACATCCGATTGGTGTCTGCAAAGCGGCCTGCGGCGATGCGATCGACCCAGATGGTGAAGGCTTGCCCAAAAGCCGCACGCGTGTCCTCGGTGGGACAAACGAAATCGGCGATCACC
The DNA here is from genome assembly GCA_030043175.1 of Xanthobacteraceae bacterium. Next base: position 4,188 of record JASHYD010000633.1, read on the forward strand.
GTACCCCCGGCCTCCACCACGCGGTCGCACATCCAGCCCATGCGTCGCGCATGCTCGACGCGGTCCGCATGGCTGAACCCCAGGTCTCGCGATAGGTTGGCGCGCACCGCATCTGCGTTGAATACGACCGCGTTGAGCAGAGGAGCGAGGGCGGCCGCGAGGGTGGTCTTGCCCGCACCAGGCAATCCCATGATGAGAATTTTACGCATGAGCTCCCTGCGGCATCGCCCAAACATTCCCGTCTAACTCATCGGGAGATTGAGTACACCTTAATTCCTCGTAATAGGCCGCAAGTATTGAGTGATCAGTCCACGCTTTAGGCCAGGGCTACGACAGGCAAGCCGATTGAGCCGGCAGCAGTCGGCTGACGGTGCCGGCGACGGCTTCGGGTTGTCGAGCGCTACATTTGAGTAAGCAAGGCCCAGCTCCCGTCGCCTCGCTCCTCATGCGCGAGATCCCACCAGCCCACGGCGCGCGGGTTGTCGAGCATATTTTTGGCTTGCGGTTGCGTGCGCAGCCACGCCAATTCGCTCGCATCAAGATAAAGAACGTCGATCTGCTGTTCGGCCAGAAACTGCTCAAGCGGACACGTCCCTTCCCATCTCCGCAACAGCTCGTTTCCGAAAACGGCCTGTGGCCCTTCGAAGGGCACTGTGCTGGGCCGCTTTAGGTCCAAGTAATTGAGGAGGTCGGAGGCCCAATCACCGAGAACGAGGCGCCCCTGGGCTTTAAGCAACAGCGCGCGGTGGGGTGCCAGACGTTCAAGCTTTTGCAGAATCGGGCGGCCGCTCGGCAAATAGGGAGGCAGGCTATAGCGCGGCATTAACAGGATTATTGCACCTGCGGCCACGATTGCGGCGATATCCAGGCGGCGACGAATTCCTGGCCAGTGCCGAAGGATTAAGCCGATCGCACCCAGGGTTGCAGCGATGATGATAATGGAAACGTAAAAGAAATAGGAAGGCCGGGGGCGTTGCGTCAACACCACGGCAACGGCCATCGTCAACGGGGGCAGAAAGGCGATTGCCGTCCGATTGGATATCCAGACCACGGGCGCTTGCGACCGCGCATACCAAGCAAGTATTGCTCCGGTGGCGAGAAATACGATGATCAGCACGCCTAGCACGAGTGGATAGGTCGCCACATGACTCGGCACGTAATCCGGGTCAAAGCTCCCGGCCCGCGCGTTGAACAGCAGGACCTCCAAGCCATTCGGGACCAAACCCAGGTTCCACCAAAAGTGCTTGAGCGTCGCCATCGGATTCGACCACAGCATGTGGCCGATCGATGGATAATCGACGCCGAAGGTCGCGTGTGCGAGGGCCTGGCATTCGGTCCACGGGCTTGCAGTCCAGTCCGGGTGGCGCTGTTGATATCCGAAGGCGTAGGCTTGGCACATGTTGAGCGCGTGCTTTATTTCAAGATGTCGCCAAATCTCGGGAAGCTTTATCAACGATCTCCAGTACGCAAGACCGCACACCATGACTCCGGCGACAAATGGAAATGCGTAGGCGGCAGCCACGCGCGATTTCTTCTGCAAAAGAAGCCGGTCGTGAACGCTACATAGCAAGAGCATGACAATGGCGGCGAGGAGAAACTCGTTACGGACCAGAACCGCGCACGTCGCCACGATGGCCAACCCTGCCCCGCGTGCCCATGCGGTGTCCTTACCCAGCACCAGCGCCCACACCAGCAGTATTGGCAGGACAGCGAAAAGGTGAACCTCGTACAAAGTATTGTAGTTGATTGACAGAATGGCCCACCACGCCGCCCCCAGGAGCGCTAGGCTCGGCGGCAAAAGCTGGCGCATCACGAACAGCACGCCGACTGCTGCAGCCAGCACGATGACCACGCGATGCATGATCGTCACGTTATACGCGTCCGCGGTCACGAACAGGAAGGAGCCGTAAAATGCCGTGTAGAGCGGCGACCAGACGATATCTACGAGAAAGCCATCAGCCCATTTTTTCGCGGTCGCAAAATAGCTCTGGTACCGCCAGAGGTGATATCCCTGACGTCCCAAATACGCCAGATGACCTTGCTCTCGATCAATAAGATCAGCGCGTAGCTCGGCCATGGCTTCCTCAGCGCCTTCTCGGCGAGAGCATCGACATGGATCGCTGCACAACGAATGGCACCTACCATCAACTTGCTGGTCCGTGGCGTCAACCATCCCCCCCGCGTTGCTCTTGTGGCTCCTCGCCGGCGGCCCGAGCGCGTTGTGCGAGCGCTCTGCCATAAATCATCAACAGATAGAAACGCATGGAGCAAACGGACCGTCGAAGGGCGGCATGCCTGCGCCTCGTCGGCCCATCAGTCGGAGATCGGGCGGTCTGATGGTGACCGGTATTTGATCGGCTGGCCGGGGCATCGGCGACTTGCAGGACATGGTGCGCCACGTGAAGGCCGTGCCTCGCTCCAGGCGACCCAACGCCATGCCGGCGCGGCCCTCGGTCAGTGCTTCCTCGACATCCGCCAGGCCCATGCGGCGGGTTGCTGGCGGAACCCGCCTCCCGGTCGGGGCCGCTGCGCCAGCGCCATCTCGCGAAATCGCTCCAGTGGCCGGGGCCGGAAGCTCTCTGCCCTGGGCAGCGAACCGGAGCGCGGCGCCTCTACGGTCCCCTGCGCGCAGATTCTGCGCGCAGATTCTCGTGGATCCGGCGGTGACCCCAAGACGGGACCGGTCGGCTATTTGGAGACCGACACCGATTGCGCTACCCCAATTTCCCGACCTCCGCCTCCAACAGCGTCCAGCACTTCGACCCCAGCTTGTCCTTCCACGTTGCGTAGACATTCGTCAGCCTGGCGCGGAACGGCGCCTGGTCGACCTCATTGAAGACAAGGCCGGCGGCGGTGAGCTTGTCGCGGAGGCCGTCATTGATATTGCCCTGGTCGATGCGCTGCTGGCGCACATATTTGGCGACGTTGCGCGTGATCGCGTCCTTGATGTCGTCGGGCAGGCTGCGCCACGTCGCAAGATGCGCCATCTGGTTGAAGCCCGACCACATATGGTTGGTCATGCTGACATACTTCACCACCTCGTAGATGCGGAAATTCTCCAGGATGGCGAGCGGATTTTCCTGCGCCCCGACCTTGCCGCTCTTGATCGCGTCATAGATGAGATTGGCCGGCGTCGTCACCGGTTGGGCGCCGAACGCCTCGAAGGTATCGAATATCATCTGTCCCGGCGGGACGCGGATCTTCACGCCGGCAAGGTCGTCCGGCGTATTGACCGGACGCGCCACCGTGGTGACCTGGCGCATGCCATTGTCGAAGCCTGCGACCGGGAACAGATACATGCCCTTCGCGGCCATTTCATCGCCCATATAGGCGCCGAGCGGGCCGTCGATGGCCTTGTGGGCCTCAGCCGCCGATCGGAACGCGAACGGTGCCTGCTGGACCTCAGCCATCGGCACAACCGTGCCGATGATGCCGCCCATCAGGGTGAAAAACTGGATTTCACCTGCGATCAGCATTTTCAGCGCCGCGGGATCGCCGGCCGCGACCTTGTTGTTTTCGGCATGCACGGTGGTTTCGACGCGGCCGTGGGTCTCCCGGCGAATCGCATCCCACATGGCGAGGAGATTCTTGTGGAGCGTGCTCGTCTCGGACTGATTGTGGTATTGGATGAACGTATAGTCGGCGGCCCGTACCGGCCTTATGATGGTTGTTCCGGCCGCCGCCGCTCCGGCGAGCAGCGCACGACGTGTCCAGGGCGTCTTCATCGCGGTTCCTCCTGATCAAGCCAGCGGCGGTCCAACCTGGGCCGGCGGGCTAAAAGCAAATCCGCAGATGCCGAGCTAATTTCCTTCGGATGGCGCGCGGAAATTTGCTATGATGTTTGTGCTTCCTCCCAAGCTGCGAGGGAGATGGAGAGGCATAGCATTGGCGCGAGGGGGAGTCATGGGTTTCAGCGCGGCGAGACGGTTCCTGGCAGGCGCATTGATCGCCATAGCGGGCGTGTTGTTTTCACCGGCCCTCGCCCAGCAAGCGGCTGCGCAGAAACAACCCACGGTCAAGGACTACTACCAGCGTTCGCTCCAGACCTACGAGTTTCGCAAGGCCGCCCAGAGCGGGCCGGAGCGAGGCCGGGAGATCTTCTATTACAAGTGTTGGTTCTGCCACAATGAATTCACCAAGAACGCTCCCCAGCTCGCCGGACTGTACCAGCGCGCCACCCTGCTGTCCGGCCTGCCAGTCAACGACGACACCGTAAAGGACCGTATCCGCAACGGCGGCGCCGGAATGGCCGCCTACAAATACACCCTCAGCGAAACGGATTTGAATGATCTTGTGAGCTTCGTGCGCGAGAAGTGCTGCTGGGATTCCGACGCCCCGCCGCTCAATCCGAGTTACCACGCGCGTTGAGGCGGGTCCCCATTTGCGCCGATGTGATGTCGGGGCG